>JBHLPB010000002.1:0-34320 GCA_048939905.1 Promethearchaeota archaeon | reverse complement strand
CGGCGTAGCCGCCGCAAAGACGAAAATCAGCGCTATTATCGCCAACTCGACTATCATCAACCGCTCAACTCATTCTTACACTACATCTCCAAGTGTGCATTCTTTACCTATCGACTTTCGGATGTGTCGTCGAAGATGATTGATCGAATCACGTAGTCAATCCCGAACCGACCCTTGGTCATCTCAACGTACCATGGCCCTTCAATCTGCAAATCATCAATTATCTCAGGGACTGAACGCCCCCTGCTGTGCAGCTCCCTCACGTTGGACTGAAGGTCCTTCAGATGATCTATGCGAGTCTGAATGTGATCCCGGGGATTCTCTACTGGTCCCCCATGACTGTCAAACAGGACCTTGAGATTGAGGGCCTGTATTTCCTCTAATGTAGCGATGGTCTGGGGAATGTTCTCATCAGGCATTGACAGATACTTCCTTGAAGGTAGAGGGACCGCGTCGGCAGAGAATAGCCAACCTCTCCTACTCTCATAGAAGCCAACCATGTCCTTGTTGTGACCGGGAAGCGGAATGACTTCGAATTCTAAGCCATCCACAGTGAAATTGTCAGGCATGGGTGAAACTGCCTTGACCGGTTCCGGCTGACCCCATACCATCACAAAGAAGTCCGGCAAGGCTTCGGGGTTCTTGATTGCGTCACTCACTGAAGGGGTTGCGTAGATGGTGGCACTCTCTTCCAGAGCAGAACAGCATCCACTATGGTCCTCATGAGCATGTGACACGTACACATGCTTCACTGGTTTGGTTGACACAAACCCCATGAACTCCTCAATTGCATTTGGACATCCAGCATCGAAGAGCGTGTCACGAATCAAATATGAATAAGCCCAAATGATGACCTTCCCGTCAATCTCTGTTCCTGTCTTGATACAGGTGACCAAGTCGTTGTACGGCACAACCTCAATCATGACTCTGGCCGTGTGAGTTCCTCAAATTGTATACTTCGGTTGTGGCCCAGAGGGCGTTGCGGTGTCTGAACTTATGTGACAAGCACAGGAGGGGCGAACCCTCTGAGGCGCCTAAGCGCGACAACTCTATCTCTTCTTCCCAACTTCGCATCGTTCAGAGCCTGCTCCATGAAACCAATCGCCTTGTCATAGTCCTTTCGTGGGACAGGAAACGGCACCCCATCTTTCCCCCCAAATGCGAAAGTCATGCGGACAGGGTCAGACCATGAGGGTGCAGACCCATAGATCATCTCTGAGATTAGGGACAGTCCTCTCACAGTGGCGGGTCCCATTCCATCCATGAAAAGAAAGTCCTCATAGCCAGAAGGCTGAACCTCATATGCTCTGCGGACTGCATTCCAGTTCATCCTCCGCGGAATTACCTTATAGGATGGGAGTTCCAGACTCTGTCCATCGTTCTCTATCCAGGGTATGAGAGTGGATTCTCCATAGGCCTTGATGTCTTCAAAGAGTCGCATAATTCGACGAGGCTCCTCTCTTACGACATCCAACGTTGTCTTTCTGCAGGCATCTGATGCCTTTGATGTCAAGTCCAGAGTGATCTTTCTCACATGATTCGATATTATCCCGGTGTGAGGCTCCTCAATGAAGCTCTCGACTTCCTCCGAAGTCCAGTGATATCTTCTGGCATCATTCGATCTGCTGTCCATCCCCTGCTGGACGACAGTCCAATTCTCTTCGTTATCCACAAAGAACAGATGCTGGTACAGTTGATATCCATCCTGAACTGCAGCATTGTCAACCTTTGCAACAGCCTTGCTTATTTCTGACAATCCAAACCCGTCAAGACCAAAGTCTTCCAGCGCTCGAAGTTGATCTGGCACTCGTCTTGAAGCGATTCCTTTGCCCCCAACACCCACGAGACTATGCTTCTCCCAGTTCAATACAGACTTCAAGACGCCGCAGGTGACGGTTGTGCTTCCGCTCGAGTCCCAATCATAGCCAAGCACGTTGGACAACGCTTGGAAGTAGACCGGATCGGAGAGCCGCTTCAGCAATTCAAGAGTACCAAACTCATTCACGATGAACTCGCAGATTGCACTGGCCATTGGCATCATTCGTTTCACTAGCCAGTGCGGTGCTTTCCCCGGATGCAACTTGAGTTCCGCGACACCTGCTCTTTTCAACCTAGTATCGCCTATCTTCTTTCTTGATAGCCAGTAAATAAGCACCACAGGAATCCGAAACTATTCTTGAAGACCTCGCGCCAACGGTTGTCACAACAGGTCGGCACGAATCGCTTCGAGTCGCTTGATGTTATGTTCTCCCGACTGCCTGACGTTGTCGCAGATGAAATCATCACAGTGTGCACAAGTCTCGACTCCGCGTTCATGACCACAGGCTCTCATGGGGCAGTCCGCACACCATTTGAAATGAGGCCCTTCTTCCGATTTGCATCCAACACAGTTGATGTCTGCGGGGACAACAGAATACTCAGGACTGTTCCATTTCTTGGCAGCTTCCAAACGCAGTTCTTCGTTGTCGGCAGCATATGCCTTGTATGCGTAGCAGTCTGCACAGTCCAGGCCGCAATATGCGAGTAGTTTCTCTTTCATGGCATGTTCCTTCAAACAAGTCTTGCTTAAAAGATGAACAGATGGCTGAAAGTACTCTAGAGCCTCTTACTTGCCTCTCTGATGGCCAGCTTGGTCATCTGTGCTCTGTTCTCCTCTATGTATCCCCTTATGGTTTCAGGCTCACGCTTGCTAAGCTCTCTCAAGACCCAGCCAACGGCCTTTCCAACGAAGAACTCTCTGTCTGAGAGATGCGGCTTCAAGGCACTCAGAATTCTCTCTGTGTATTCTGGTTTGTGGACTCCCTTCTTCGAGAGATGTTGGTAGGGAAGTACTGTAGCTCTACGACGCCAGAAGTTCTCACTCCTACGCCATGAGGCTATAGTCTTCTCGATTGACCAGTCACGAATCAGTAGGGTTCCTAGGCAGACAATGCAAAGAGGATCAGTGAGGGCCCAAGTATCAATGTCATCGATCATATCTGAAATCATCTGAAGTGCAACAGACTTGTCACCCTTGGCTGAATACTCCTCCATGATTTCAATCGCGGCAAGTCTGAAGTCAAACACCTCTTCCTTCCAGAGCAGGTCCATGATTTGCGGGAGCTTGTCCACAGCGAAACCCCGGATGTGTTTTCGTGCAGTCTTCCGAATCTGTGGAATCTGGATGCCCAAGAAGTTCAAGGCAGATGTCTTCATGTATTTGGCCACATGGAGCGCCTTCTCTCTGTCCTCCTGTCCTCGAAGGTCTCCCATCAGGGCGTGGGCAATGGCCACAGACATACGCGAGTCCAAAGCGCCGAACGATAAATGCTTGTCTGATACTGTACCTAGAAAGTGCTCTTCAGGCAATCCTTTTATTCTCTCGAACCTATTTGTGACCGCTGGTGCGTCTGGCGGAATTCTGATATCGTTGAGTTGGTAGCACATGTGTGAGAAGGCTGACTGGGATAGTGCGGTAGAGTACAGTAAGTTTCTGAAGAAAGCTCGAGAGAACGTTGAGCTCATGAAGGCGCGATTCAACGACCTGATGCTCAACGAAACCGAGCAGGAGATCCTTGGCAGCATTCAGAACGAGATCAGGATTCTTGTGATTGGCACAGACCGCTGCAACGACACAGCCGGTAACCTGCCTGTTCTTGCGCGAATGGCATCTCTCGCTCCGAAGATCAAGCTCAGAATGGTTGACAGTGACAAGAATGCAAGTCTCCATCAGCAATACAAGGTGAATGGCAAACGAAAGACCCCTGTCGTCCTCTTCATGAGTGAGGAGAATGAGGAGCTCTGCAGGTGGGTAGAACGACCCAATGCTGCCTACAAGCTCGTCAACGAGGCAGCCACTCCGTCACTTGCTGGCCGCAGGAAGTCTCTCAAGAGTCTCTACAGCGACCCAGAGATTCTTCGCCAGAGCCTTGGCGAGTTCATGAATCTATTGGTGAGAGCTGACTATGTGTTAGGCCGCACTTAGCAGATACGGCCAAACATACCTTGAGGACACTTTATTTGCTCATCTGAGTGACTGATGAGCGAAGCAAGAGAGATAGGTGCGATACACGTGGCGACAAGTCTGTTGCAGCTTCGATATCCCTTCTCAGTTGAGGCGAGGTCTGCAAGTCAGAAGCTGGCACGTGACGTCCGTGCTCTTATTGAGATTCTGGACAAACCCGCCAATAGTCAAGTCGTTGATGAAGCTGAAGAGCGCGTGCATGCAGCTCTGATGCAGTCAGAGATCAAGATTCCTAGAACCAATACTGAAGAAGCAGTACTTGTATACCCAACGGCGAGACTCATTGTGGAGAGGATAGGCAACCCAAGACTGAAAGAGTATCAGGCGGAGGCCGAGTCCAAGGCAGTCAATAAGCATCTCTCTACAGAGAAAGAACCTGTTGTAATTGATTTGTGTCAGTCATCTTTGGGATGGACTGTCGAATCTGCTGGTTCGGAGAGCCAACGTGCCAAGCTACCGCTGATACTGAGAAGCTTCAACTTTCGGATAAGGTTCGAGGACTACCTAGAAGTGGCCCCGAGCTTCCATAGCGAGAAGTGGAATCTGATCAATCGCCACTTGGACTCCGGGTGGGTTCCCATTCGACGATCTGAGCTCGATAGATTGATCTCCGGAAGAGTCAAGCAGCTAATCCTTCAGAGCACTATGGATGTACCCAAGCTGCCAATGAGGCTCACCGAGGCGGTTCAGAGAATAGAGGCCGAGATTACGACGCGAATTCAAGAACGTGAGCCCATCGAGATAACAGGGGACGTCACCACTGCATTCCCGCCATGTATTTCTCAGATGTACGAAGACTCTCTACAGGGGAAGAACCTATCACATGACGCCCGATTCGCCTTGGCATCGTTCCTTCTCAAGATTGGCATGACAGATGAGGATGTCATGGGTGTCTTCAGAGCGGCACCCGACTTTGTGCAGAATCTGGCTCAGTATCAAGTCCGTCACATCTCTTCCAAATCCGGCGGAGAAGGCTACACACCTCCTGGATGCAAGAAACTGCAAGGAAACAGTCTATGTCCGGTCTATCTCAGAACTGCTTCTGATCCTCTTTGTACCTACGTCCTACATCCGCTAGCATTCTACGAAACCAGACTCTGGGAGATTTCCAAGGGAATAACGGATCACAGTTGGTATGCTGTGAAGAAGAAGAAACGTCAGAATCTCTAGCTAGCTATCTACTGGGCTTTCGGCCACCTGTCCGTGTGTAATAGTACAGGTACTCCTGAGCGTATCCAGCATATTCACCGAAGTAGTTCCTTGCGGCCTCAGACTTCTTGCCGTAGGACTTGCCGGCAGTCGTGAATATCCCGTAGTGATTCTCAATGACACGCTCAATCCACACGTCAATCGGGAATGCTTCCAAGAAGCCAAGTGAGAAGAGGCACACACAATCGGCTACCTTGTCGCCCACTCCGTGCAGTTCCTTTAACCTCGTATGAGCCTCTTCATAGCTTTGCCCAGACAGTTCAATGGCATCAATCTCCTCTTCAAGAATTGACTTTGTGGAACGCACAATGAAGTTGGCTCGCCAATCGAGGCCCAGCGCTCGTAGCTGGTCCTCCGTTGCTCTTGACAGGTCCTCAGGTGATGGAAAACCATGGTAGGTTCTGCCGCGGAAACTATAGGTAGGCCCAAACTCTCTTCGGATTGACTGGGTGAACTTCCGAATACTCGGGATGTTATTTCGGATTGAACACAGGAACGACACCAGACAAGGGAAGAAGTCGTCTGAGATGACACGAAGGCCAGGAGCAAACTGAATGCTCTCCTTCATTATTCCGTCGCGTTCAATCTGTTTCTGTATATCTGAGAGTGGATCGTTGAGCCTGAACATCTTCTGAAGGTCCACTTCATACTCCGACGTGTCGTAGTAGAGGGTGTTTCCCCTCTGCTCTACATAGACAACTTGCCCAATGTCTGAGTTGATATAGCCAGCGCTTTCTCTAGTCCAACTGAATGTCTGACCGCACTCTAAGGTGTCCATGAGGTCAAATTGCCCAACAACGAGCTCTCTCATCGTACTCGTTCGAGGTTATGCAGAAAGAAGAGTATTGTGATTCGGCATTTCAGGCTACAAGACAATGTCCGAAACGTCAATCGCCTCTCGTTCCACAACTTTCACGAGGCTCTCAACATCGTCAGGGAGCAACAAAGGAACATCGACTTCTTTCGCGGTTGTAGCAGACTCCTTCCAAGCCACCACTGCCACTGTTCCTGGGGGCGGAACATCTTCCAGAGCCCTTTCACCAACACACCAGAAGCGTGGTATGGCTAGCCCCTTCATACCCTCCACAAGAAGGAAATCTGAATCGTAGATTTGGAGCGTCTTTGATAGCGAGATTCTTTCCTTGAATCTAATCGTAGTAGAGCTTGGACCTTGTAGTATCGACATCTCGGCTCCAGCCTTCAGGTGCTTCCAAGTGTCCGAGTTCTCAGGCGGCATACTATCTTCCATGCTACTCTTGACTGTGGACACGGTGTGACCTCTCTTCCTAAGCCCGTCAATCAAAGCCACTATGAGTGTCGTCTTTCCAGTGCCCGAGTATCCTGAAATCGCAAAGATTCGCAATGGCTATCATCAGTCTGGAAAACATCGTGGCATATTGTGTTTTCGTTGGCCACGCTGCAGTCCTGTTAGGCTATTGGTTCCGGAGAGTCTTTTCTCTTGAACAATGCCACAAGCTCCTCAATGCACCGCCAATTGCCCATTGCCTTCCTTATCTCTCGTCGAAGTCTTCTAAGGACTCTTACCCGTCTTACTTCCAGATGCTGCTCGATAAGTCTGCAAAGCTCACTTCCCTCATCATCAAAATCAGTAAGTATGAGCACTTGTCTGTCTTGATTGGTCACCGATGCCAGTTCGTCGATTAACAGTTGTCTAGGAGTGCCACTCTGGGTCTTGACCATTGGGGCCTTCAGTCCAAGACTCCTGAGTACCAGCTCGTCGCGCTTTCCTTCCACAACCACAAGAAGGCCCTCATAATCGTGGTCCAGTTTCTGTATGATGTCTATCAATGTTCTCTCATTGTCCCTGAGCCTCTTCTTGCCGGCACGTTGCTGTGACCTAGTCCTGAAGATATTTGCCTTGCCGCTCAATGATCTTTCTTTCTTCTCACTCAAGGTGAAACCACTCAATGACTCTTTGCTCGCCTTTGACTCAGGGGATGATGGCTATCTTCATGCTTTCGCCAGTACTCATCATTCTCAGAGCGTCAGTAATCCTCTCTAAAGGCATCTCGTGAGAGATGAGAATGTCAGGGTCAACAGCACTGGCCACTATCAGCTTTAGGGCTTGTTCAATGTGTCTAGGTGCCAGGTGGAAGACACCCTTAATCGTTAGCTGTCCATAGTGGAACCGGTAAGTGTCGACTTCGAACTTGGTACCCGATGCAGCTCCTCCGAAGAGTACTGTCATCCCAGCGTCTCGAGTCATGTCCACAGCCTGCTCCCACGTTGCGGGTAATCCAACCGCCTCTATCACAACATCCGCTCCATAGCCTGAGGTTTCCTCTTGTACTCGTGCAACTGGGTCCTCCTTGGCTGGATCTATCACGACATCCGCTCCCGCTCGTTTAGCCATATCTCGACGCAGCTTGGCCAAGTCCGACGCAATCACTGTGGAAGCCCCGCTCCTTTTTGCGAGCATGATTATCATTTGCCCTATGGGGCCCGCGCCAATGACAGCAACTGTGTCTCCGAGCTGAATCTCTGCTTCTTCTATTCCATGCACCACACAGGCCAAGGGTTCAGTCAGGGCTGCATCCCGAAATGACAATGAATCAGGAATCTGATGCGTGTTGAATCTTACCACGGGTTCGGGAACCCTGATGTATTCCGCAAAGGCTCCATTGACGAAAGACGATTTCAACTCAGAACAAAGATTGGGTCTACCTCGCTTGCAGAAGTAGCATCTCTCACAAGGAGCGGAGTTCGTAGCCACAACGCGCATACCTGACTCGAAGTGCTTGACGCCTCCTCCTGTTTCTGCAATGGTGCCAGCATATTCATGACCAAAGAGTGCTGGTGTGTGCTTGAGGAGGATGGGATGACCCCTCTTGAAGGTCTTGACATCTGTTCCACAAGTTAGGGCCGCACCGACTTTGATCAGCAACTCTCCGGGTCCTATCTCGGGAATATCGGTCTCCTCAAACCTGACATCTCCAACGCCATAATACATGGCAGCGTTCATTCGGCGGGCCATCGGTCCAGACTCCGCGAAGTCAATGGCTGGCCGGTTTAAATGGCTTGCTGACACGCGGCCAATCAATTGATTGCCTCCCTAGCCGCATCAATTCCGACCGGAAGACCTTAATCGGGGCCTCTCGAGGCCCGACATTGGGGAGTCCCCAGATGAAGCCGAAGTCAAGATACCCTGAAGTCATCGACTATCATGCGAAGAGCGTGTGGGATGGTGAAACAGGATGCACTGCTTACGTGACTGACAATCGGAAGGTCGTGATAGACACCCCGACGACCTACGGTGGTAGAGGAGAGGGAATATGCCCAGACGAATTGTTTGTGTCTGCAATCCTAGGTTGTCTTAACAATACATTCTTGGACTTTCAAAGACGCTTTGAGATTAAGCTCTTGTCGCTTGAGTTAGATGGGCAGGCCACAGCCAAGTTCGATGGGACTGGATACAAGATTGTCCGAGTGAAGGTTCAGGGAGAGATCGTAGTTGCTCAAGGTGAGATTGATGTCGGGGAAAGATGCTCCGATTTGATGAAGGAGTATTGCCATCTCACTCGTTTAATCACCAGCTGCATCCCTGTAGAGTACGAAGTCAAAGTGAGAGAGACATCATAACGCCGCAGACTCTGTATTCAACTCTCATGCATTAGGCGCTCTATCTTCTCCATATATCTCTGAATGTTCAGCCACTGTCCTCCCTGAAAGAAGACACTCTCGCAGCTATTACAGAGCCAGAATCTATCATAGTGTTTGAGGGTCTCTTCAAAGACGAGGCCTCTCACCCTTTCCTTATCTTCAGGCCCAACCTCGGTCAACTCGCCATTGCATTTTGAACAACGCGATTTCGAAGGGTCAATTCTGGGAGGAATGTCGAACTCACAAAAGACTCTGATGACCCTCTCGTCCACACTGCCTCTGAGCAGCATCGATTCAAGAGCTCCCACTATTGCTCTGTTGTGGAGTTTCTCGTCTGAAGTTAGCAGAACGCGTTTCTCCTCCTTGGCAATCGCCAGAAGTTCATCATCATGCATTTCAGTGGAGTACAGCGTGTCAAACCCTGCCAGTCTGAGCCAAAGTGACAGCCTGCCCAACATGGCATCAACCACGAATCTGGTCATGGCTTTTCACCGAAGAAGAGTCGTGCCGCGTTCTTCCACATGACAACCTCGATCTCGTCCTTTGCAACCTGGGAGTATCCCATGTCAAGAAATGCCTGAGGAATCTGAAGGTTTGCGAAGAATGCCGACCACTGCTCTAAGGGCATAGCATACTCAAAGAGTGGAAAATCACTTCCCCACAGCATCCTATTTGGAAAGACGCGCATCAGCTTCGCATCTGCAACCATCCTGTAGACTTTGTGAGGCATTCTGGACGCGAACGCCTGCCACCCCGACACATCCACCGAAACGTTAGGATTCTTTGCGGCTACTGTAATTGCCTCGTCCACCCAGGGAACTCCAACATGCGCAACCACGATCTTGAGTTTCGGAAAGTCTGCTGCGACCTTGTCAATGTAGATTGGCTGTCCGTATTTGATGTGCTTGAACCTTGATGTGAAGCCAGTATGAACCACTACAGGAATCTCCAGCTTGGTGCATAGTTCATAGTATGGATAGAACTCCATCTCGTCTGGATAGAAGCCGTTTGGTGGATATATCTTCCATCCGCGACATCCCTTCTCCGTCACGGCCCTCTCAAGTTCTGCGAGACCTTCTTCTCCTCTCCTAGGGTCCAGACCTACGAATGTAATGATGTCGGAGTCCCCACTCACCTCATTGGCGTGCCAATCAGTCTTCTGTGTGAGGCCTAGCGGCATGTCTTGATTGAGCCCGCTATCGATAGGCAAGATTACGGCTTTCTCTATACCCGCGTTGGCCATGGCCGCTCTCAAGTCCTCAATTGGCGAATCGAGCTGTGGCTCTGTCCCTTCTCTCTCAGCGGCAATGCGACGCGCCTCGAGATCCTGCCTACTGATTATGTCCCTGGTCCACGTATGCACATGGGCATCAATAACTCGCAAAAGAGCATCACACGGCCGCACCCTGGCTTCGGTGTCAGATTAGCCTTCCGAAACAATGAGTTCCGCCGCCTTCCTCAACCTCTCAATCGTTTCGACATCCACAGTGGCGGCTCCTAGTCTTGCCATAGCTATGTCACCGTGATAGTCGCTCCCTCCAGTTTCAATGAAACCAAGGCCTTGAATCGTTGCCCTTACGTCCTCTGGCGTTCCAGCAATTCCAACCGTAACGTAGTCGTATTCAACCTCTACGCCCACGGCCCCCGCCTTTTGGAGCTTCTCGATGAACCCTCGGAGGTCTGGGGTTTCAATTGTCAAGGGGTGCGCTATTACGGGGACTCCTCCGACCGATCTGAGAAGTCTGATAGCCTCCACCGTTCCCATTCTTTCTTTCTTGACATATGCCGGTTTCCCGTTTCCGAGGTACAATCTGAAAGCCTCAGTCGTATCTTTCACGGCTCCCATGCGCACAAGAAGTCTAGCTAGATGAGGACGCCCCGGGCTCTCAACTCCATGAAGAACCTCATCGACCTCTTTCTGTGTGACCTCAATCCCTAGTTTCCTAAGCTTCTCAACCATCTTTGGGAACCTGACTTCTCTGGCTGTGGAGAGAGTCTCAAGCCTATCTCGCAGCTTCTCGGAATTAAGTGGAACGAAGTATCCTAGGACATGGACCTCTTTGTCGTCTTCTTCAGTACTGATTTCTACTCCCGGAACCCCAATCAGATTCGCACCCGAGGCCGCATCCATGAAATCCTTGAGGCCTTCTATCGTATCATGATCTGTGAGTGCAATCCCCCCAAGCTCCATCTCCTCTGCCTTTCTCACCAGAACGGCAGGTGTGTCGCTGCCATCTGAGTATGCAGAGTGAGTATGAAGGTCAGCACGGGCTCTCACCATGAGCGGCCTCCTGTCTTAGGCTCTCGACGAGTCTTCTCACCTTATGACTCACTTTCCTGACTCTATTTCTTGCCACTGTGCCTGCAGCTGGACATTCGTCGTCTACTATACACTTCCGCTTCCTTGCATCATAGATGACTGGATACCATCGGCACCCATCTGGTCGCGCTTCATATATCTTGCACATCATACTGTCCGAATCGTAAAAGAAGCAATGGCCGTCTACGTTCTTCAACTCACAGAATCCTGCTGTGACTCTCACAAGGTAATCGCTCTTCGAGTAACCGAGAGCAGTGATTCTCTTTGCATCCTCGTGGGTGAGCGTCATCTCTGTTTCTGTGCAACAGGCTCTTCCATCACCACAGAATCGAGCGCAATCAATAGCTATCAAGGTACTCTTGTCTCCGTCACTGGATTTCCTTCTTAACTCGAACTGTCACGCGACAGACGCTCAGGATGAATAGTCGCGAGTAGCACTGTCTGGTTATGCGATAAAGTGGTCAGATTGCGGTTTATCGGTTCATCACGCTGATGAGGCGCTCGCCATCCCTACTTCATCATCATCCCAGCAAGAAAGGCCCAATTGTGTCATATCAATGCTGTTATGCGTTTCTGCGAGCGATTCTACGAACTCTGGATACTCTGTCAGAGATGTCGCTTGAAGACCCTTCAGAATCAGTCAATTGCGAGCTTGGTTGAGTAAGATACTTGCCTGTGAGCCTGAAGTATACTCTTGCTCTAATCTGCAGGATATAAGACGAGAGATCATCTGGCTGTTGAACGGCACCAAGGAGAAGGCGGCGCCTCTTGCTGAAAATGCCCAGAATGCGGTCTACTATCTTCATAATCACTTCACTAATCGATGTCTTGGTTCTAAAGGTTTTTCATACGCTCCAACTTCGAGTCCTTCACAGTCCAGAGCCAAAGCCCTAAATACGGTCCATTGGACTGACCCTCATCACCCCAGAAGAGCCTAGGTGATCACATGCGCATTGCAGTAATTGACGAATCCCGATGCAGGCCAAAAGACTGTACGCACGAGTGTCAGAGATTCTGTCCTCGTGTGAGGACCGGTGATGAAACGGTCATATTCCCGGACGGTCCAAACAAGCCTCCAGTCATAGTGGAGGCTCTATGCTCCGGTGAAGCGATTTGTGTCAAGAAATGCCCCTATCATGTGATCAGCATAGTCAACCTTCCCGAGGAGCTCGAGTCCGACACAAGCCATCGTTACAGTGTGAACGGATTCAAGTTGTTCCGTCTTCCTATCCCCAAGGAAGGAAAAGTGCTGGGCCTCATAGGTCCAAACGGTGTTGGGAAGACTACCGCATTGAGAATCCTTGCCGGAGAACTGCAGCCCAACCTTGGCAATCTGGAAGAACCTCCGAGCTGGCAGGAGATAATACTGCAATATCGCGGATCCGAACTGCAGCCATTTTTCGAGAGAATGCAAGAGGGCACGATAGCTCCCGTACACAAACCACAGAACATTACAGACCTCCCGAAGCTAGAGTCTGTTGCGGAAAAACCGATTAGCGAGCTACTAGAGGCTGCTGACTCCTCAGGCAGATTGAATGGATTAAAGGAGGACATGAGTCTCAACGAGATATGGGACCGTCCAATCAAGTACCTGAGCGGAGGTGAACTGCAGAGAGTAGCCGTGACCGCAGCCATAGTGCGCGAGGGTGACTTCTACTTCTTTGACGAGCCAACAGCCTACCTTGACGTACGAGAGCGCCTACGAATGGCACGTGCAGTCCGTCATCTCTCATCTCTGGGGAAAACTGTAGTCGTCGTGGAACACGACCTCTCTATGCTAGACTACGTTTCCGACTTGATTTGCATATTCTATGGTGGCCCAGGTACCTACGGCATCGTTTCACATCCCCACGGCACTAGGGTCGGCGTCAACATATTCCTCGATGGGTATATCCCGGATGAGAACATGCGGTTCCGCGACACTGCAATTTCATTCAAGGGTATGGCTGATGAAGATGAGGAGTATATCGGTGCCGAGGCGCTGCTAGAGTACGGAGAAATGAGAAAGGAATTCGAGGACTTCACCCTAGAAGTCAAGGGAGGAAGAGTCACTCGGGGGCAGATCATTGGTGTTCTCGGCCCCAACGGAATAGGCAAGACGACTTTTGTGAGGATGCTTGCTGGAGAGCTTGAGCCAGAAGAGGGTGAGGCCCCAAAGAAGACCATCTCAGGATTCGACCTGAAAGTTGCCTACAAGCCTCAGTACATTGATGCAAGCTACGACGGCAGTATGCGAATGTATCTGCGAGAGGCTGGGGGAAGCACTGTTGATAGCGCTGATTTCAGGACCTCGGTTATTCGGAAACTGGGCCTGGAAGACCTGCTGGACAATAACATTTCGGAGTTGTCGGGTGGTGAACTCCAGAGGGCAACTATCGCAAGGACCTTGGCTCAAGACGCCGATATCTACTTGTTTGACGAACCCTCCGCATTTCTTGACATTGAGCAACGACTGGAGAGCTCGCGTGCAATCCGAAAGACGATTCAGACATCGATGCGTACCGCCTTTGTTGTTGAACACTCTATTCTGATGGCCGATTACCTGAGCGATAGTATGGTTGTATTTGGTGGAGTCCCGGGGAAGAAGGGCATTGCCTCATCTGTAACTACACTCAGGAATGGAATGAACGCGTTTCTCAGGCAAATGGGTGTCACATTCAGAAGGGACCCGCAGACAGGTAGGCCCAGAGTAAACAAAGATGGCTCTAGGCTTGATACACAACAGAAGGCATCAGGTGAGTATTACTACGTTGGAGGGTAAGTAGGCTTACTCCAGTTTTTCCCAAAAGCTATCATCGGGATGACTTCCATTTCCGAGTCGAGTATCTCTCCAGCAAAAGTCACAGTATTCGTTTCCCTGCATTATTGTCTTGGTTCTTGTAAGTACAAAGTTCTCATTGTAGTGTTTTGCAGCATTGAAATCAAAATGGCATGCCACAGCATATGCAATCTCGGAGTCAAACTCCTTCAGAACCTCACTCCAAAGACAACTTGCTACCTTTGCATATACTGCTCCATCCTTTCCGAAATAAAACGACCACTCTTGAGGGCTCTCAGTGGATGACGACTTGAGATGGTCGAATAATGCCTCCAAACTGTCATGTGCCTCAATCGCTTTTTCGTGATCGGTCTTGTAGTCGACATAGTTTCGAAAGAATTCAAGACCCTCTTCTCTTGAAAGCAGTTCTACAGTAGTTTCTGCCATGTAAGCCGCAGGAATGAGATATGAATGAAGGTAGTCTTTGTACGCAAACATAGCCTTGCCATCAATTACATCTGACGCATATCGTTCGTACCCGAGCACCTGCAGAACTGCTCTCTTGTACACCTCTTCAAGACTCGGGTAGTTCTCTAGATTGTCAGGTTTAGACTCGAAGATGTCAGTTTCAACTATCACGTCTTTGGTGATCCTCTCTAGTTTTGAGCAAAGCATGAAACAAAAGGAATCTGTTAGTTCAGGATGATGATCATTAAGATATCCAATGAACAGATCGATGTCATTGAGTGGCCGACTCAGAATCAATTGAAGAGGCATCTCATACGATATGTCTGGATTATGGACTGATTTGAACTTCTTAATGATTTCCACCACGTTCCCCTTCTCCCCATTATCTGCGCAGATTCCTCTGCCAGTATTTCTTTCCAGCTTTCTCCTCGTCTAGTTCCGCTAGAATCTTTATGGCTTCATTTCCACATCTGATGACATCCTTCTCTCCTTTCACTGCAAACTCATCCTTCACCCTATTTGCGTAGACGGCGCAGACGGCACCAGATCTGAAACCATAGATGTTTGCCAGAGTGAAGAGGGTGGCCGCCTCCATCTCAAAATTCGCTACGTTTGCCTTGGTTAGATCTGCGACTAAGGTTTGACTGAAGCTCTGCGTATAGTCGTTGAAACCTGGCCGAGATTGCCCGAGATAGAACGAGTCCGTGGATGCTGATATGCCTAGATGATACTTCACACCAAGCGTGTCCGCCGCTTCCACAAGTGCCATGATAATCTCATACGAGGCAGCAGCCGGGTACTCCGGGCGAACATACTGCTTGCTTGTGCCTTCGAGCCTCACGCCTGCTGTGGATATTATCAGGTCTCCTATCTCTATATGCTCCTTCAAGGTGGCACATGACCCCACTCTAATGAAGTTACGAACGCCCACATTGGCTAGTTCTTCGATAGCGATTGCAGTTCCAGGTCCGCCAATTCCGGTAGAACAGGCTGAGATGGGCACTCCCTTGTAGATGCCTGTATGTGTCACATATTGACGGTGCGATGCTACTTCATTGAAGGAGTCCCACCCGGAACTGATCTTGGCGACGCGCTGAGGGTCACCGGGAAGAAGTACGGACTCTGCAACATCACCTTTCTTGACCTCAATGTGGTACTGCTTGCGGTCAGGTGTTGTAGGGCGTCGAGCAGAAACGGTATCTCTCGGCATTGTTGGTCAGGTAGGCACTGGAGAACTAGGCTATTTCAGTTTCGGACATCGCTTGAGCGAAGATGTGGGTATTGCCCTCCGGTTCCAGACCAACAGACTATTATACATTCATAGAATAGTTGCGGTTTGCTCGGGATTCGGTTTCCGAAAGACCTAAAACACATACCCTGGGGCCTGCTGTCCCGTGCGAGGGCGTAACGCTGCTCTCACAACAATCTTGGAAAGGAGCGAGATAAGCTTGGTTGAAACAACCCTTAGCGTGATTAAAGCCGACATCGGCTCACTTGCCGGCCATGTCGTAGTACCTGACTTCCTGTTTGAGCTTGCGAGGAAGGAGATGAAGGCCGCAGTTGACAAGAAGATCATCAAGGACTTCTATGTCACCAATGCTGGCGACGATCTAGAGCTAATAATGACCCATGACAAGGGTGAGAACAATGAGGAAGTCCATCGCCTTGCTTGGGACACATTCATGAAAGGCACTGAATTGGCCCGCAAGAAGAAGATCTACGCAGCCGGTCAGGACATGCTGGCTGACACCTTTAGTGGAAATGTGAAGGGACTTGGTCCTGGCTCAGCGGAGATCACTATCGAGGAGCGAAAGTCGGAACCTTTCGCCATCTTCATGGCAGACAAGACAGAACCGGGTGCGTTCAATCTTCCATTGTTCAAGATATTCGCTGACCCGTTCAACACGGCTGGTCTGATAATTGATCCGAATCTGCATGATGGATTCACGTTCATCATTCAGGACATCATGAAGGATGTGCCTTGTTTCGTGGAGATGAAATGTCCCGAAGAGATGTACGATGTTCTGGCCCTTCTCGGTAGCACAGGAACCTACACGATAAAGAAAGTCTACCGCGCCGATGGTATGGTGTGTGCATCAGTGAGCACAGACAAGCTTCATGCTGTGGCTGGGAAATACGTTGGGAAGGATGACCCTGTTGCGATTATCAGAGCACACTCCGGTCTTCCGGCCATGGGTGAAGTGCTTGAGGCATTCACGATTCCACACCTTGTTGCAGGGTGGATGCGTGGTTCTCACGCAGGTCCATTGCTTCCAGTTGCATTGAAGGACTCAAGGTGTACCCGATTCGATGGCCCTCCACGCGTCATTGGTCTGGGTTTCCAGGTCAGCAATGGCGAGCTAGTAGGCCCTGTTGACCTCTTCGACGATGTGGCTTTCGACATCACAAGGCAGCGTGGGATGGAGATTGCCGACTATCTGCGTCAGCATGGTCCATTCGAGTTTCACCGTCTCTCATCTGATCGTATGGAATACAGCACATTGCCAAAGGTCCTAAGCAAGTGTGAAACCCGTTTCACAGAAAAGGAAATCATTCCAAAAGGCATCTCCAAGGACACTTCAGACTCTGCAGAGTAGTTGCGGGACTCCATAGTTCCGCACCTCACTCTCCGGAGGTCAAGCAGTCCTCATCCTGTTCTCTTTATTATGTGGTAACCAAACTCCGTCTTGACCGGGTCTGTAGTCATAGCTCCAATACTGAGTGAGAAGGCAGCGTTCTCGAACTCCTTCACCATTTGGCCCCTACCGAACCACCCAAGATCTCCTCCCTTCTTCCTGGAAGGACAATCGCTGGAATGCTTTGCCATTGACGCGAAGTCCTCTCCTTCTCGAATTCTACTTATAATCTCGAGGGCCTGACTGTGCTTCTTCACTAGAATGTGACTGGCTCGTACTTTGCCTGCTTTGCCACCTTTACCCATTGATTTCACCAGCTGATATCAGATTGTGTATGGCCTCGTTCGAGTGTTCAGAGAAATAAGCTCTGCGATTCGTGAGTGTCAGAGTGAATAATACCCCCGTGTCAATCTGGAAATGACACGCTTTCTTTAGCGTGTTTGGCTCCCAGATTGTTGGTTGATAATGAAAGTCGTGACTATATGCCTGCCTGAATCCTATGTGGAAGGGCTCGACAAGCTAATCGGGCAGTTGAAGTATCCCAACCGCTCTGAAGTGATAAGAATAGCAATTCGCGACTTACTTGTAGATGAGCTCTGGGGCGACAGGACCCAGTCGAAGTCTGTTCCTCTTGTTGCTCAGCTGCAGGATATCCCTACGGTTTCTGCTGCAGCACCGGTTGAGCCTCCCCGCTAACTGTACAGCCAGATTACCTTTTTCTATGACCGACACAAACTAGGGTCAGTCCAAGCCGACCAATGTAGTAGGATTGGAGCAGACCCGACAATCATGCTGTTCCTTCTACTTCAGGAGACCGTGTGTAAGATGGAAAGAATTAGGAAACTTCTCGGGCGAGAAGAGGAGAAGGAAGAGAAGCCGGCTGAAGAGGTTCCAGCTGAAGAAACCACAGAAGAACCAGTCCACGAGGAAGCCGCGCCTCCGGAGGTTTTGGAAGAGCCTGTGGGCGAGGAACCTGAGGTCGAACCTGAACCTGAGCCAGAAGCAGAACTGGAACCTGAACTAGAAGCAGAACCTGAGGTCGAACCTGAACCTGAGCCAGAAGCAGAACTGGAACCTGAACTAGAAGCAGAACTTGAGGTCGAACCTGAAGAGGCTGAGCCCGAAGAAACCGCCCCTATTGATCGAGCCCCGCCGCTCCCCCACCATTCAGAGTTCACTGAGCGTCTCAAGTACCTCTTCGGAGACCCCACTGCAGTAGCTGGATTAGCAGGTCCCGATGAGTTCGCCCTAGAGTTCATGGCAGAGGGTGAGAGGTTTTATGTGGCGAAGGAGGCTAATGGAGAGTTCAAATACGGCACCGGCTCGGCACCGGACGAGGACGTGTACATTCGAATCGCAAATGACACTGTAGCAGAGCTAATGAGTGCATCAACGTTTGCCGATTTCTCAAGGATATACATTAGGGACTACCGGAAACCCGATGCAGGTAAGTTTGTAAAGATTGAGCTTCGGAAAGACATCACCAGCATGAATAGACGCGGCTACGCTCGGATACCCCTTCTGAAGCTTCTCATTGGCCAAGCACGGTGAGCCGTCAATCTTCAGCATAGCAACTTATTAACCCGCACAGCTCGGAGTCCCCTGCAGGAGCAGCACTTGGAAGCGCTCATGCAGGGATGAGTACCATGGCAGAGATTGAAATCCCGTTCATTGCGATTAACTTCAAGACCTATCCTCAGGCCACAGGGGAAAGGGCCGTTCTCTTGGCACAGATATGTGAGAAAGTATCGAAGGAGTATGGCGTCACAATTGTAGCCTGTCCGCAGGTTCCTGATTTGTATAGGATTAGCAGGGCGGTGGAGATACCTGTCTTCTCTCAGCACATGGACCCTGGTGAACCAGGGCGCTACACTGGACACGTCATTGGCGAAACCTTGGTCGACGCAGGATGTTCCGGGGCCCTTCTAAATCACTCAGAGCACCGGATGCAACTTGCTGACATCGAGGCCGCCATCCGAAAGGCTGAGAGCCTACAACTGTATACAATCGTCTGCACAAACAACCCCTTGGTCAGTATGGCCGCCGCATCTCTCAATCCGAACGCAATCGCTGTAGAGCCACCAGAACTCATTGGCACAGGGATTTCTGTTTCGCAGTCACAACCTGAGGTGATTACTGGAACGGTCGATGTCATTCGTGCAGTCAACAAGGAAGTCACGATTCTCTGCGGTGCGGGCATCAGTACTGGTCAAGATGTGGACGCTGCAATCAAGCTTGGTTCACAGGGTGTGCTTCTTGCGTCGGCAGTGGCCAAGTCTGACAACCCAGAAGAGGTGCTGAGGGGACTGTCTGAACCACTGAGAAAGTAGTCTGTTCCCATTCCGGTTCATTTTTCACTGAAGCTAGAGCGTTCCGAAGCGGCGAATCAAGGTGAAGGTGACCCTCCATTGCGCTCACTGTCTGCTTGACCGTGCAGTCAATCAGACAAAGCTGGCTACTGATGACCCCGATCTACAGATGAGAGTAGTTTCCGCCATGCTTGAGTTCCTGGGAAAGAACTTCAATACCGAGTCAGTTCCAAGCCACATAGGCACTGATAGAGACCTCTTGGTTCAGAGAATGACAGGAAGGGATCCATACGAGGATCTAAAAAGCGAATCAAACGCTATGGTCCTCAGCATCCTTCCTGACCTGAAGGAACTGGTTGAAGAAGTAACAGATTCAAATATGCGATTCAGGAGGGCCGCGCTGGTAGCTGCTGCTGCCAATGCCATCGAGTTCGACGTTTCCGGTCGCGACTTCACCCTTGATGAGCTAAGGCATATTCTCGAACGTGTTGAATCAGACCTTGCCTTTGATCAGGTTGAAGAATTCATGAACCTGTGTCTGAGAGCCAAGGAAGTCCTGTTCCTAACAGACAATGCTGGTGAGATTGTTCTGGACATGATTCTCATCTCTGAGATAAAGCGTCTAGGCCCCAAGGTAATCGCCGTTGTCAAGGGTGGGCCTGTCCTCAACGATGCCACGATGACAGATGCCGAAGAGGTAGGTCTCTCTCATTGCGCAGACGAGGTGATAGATACAGGTGCCGCAGCGATTGGTGTCAATCTCGAGAGAAACTCAGAGGCTTTCAAGGATGTCTTCTTGTCAGCAGAGCTGATTGTAGCAAAGGGAATGGGCAACTTCGAATCAATGACTGAATTCGAACCACACTGTCCGACTGTTCATATCTTCAGAACAAAGTGTCTTCCAGTGGCAGATTACGTCGGTTGCGAACGCAACAAGAACGTAGTCATTATCCGCTATCCGGATGATGAATAAGGACTCAGTGCCTCTCTTTCTTGTAAGAGAGCGATTTTGTGGGTGGGGCCGACTCAACAAACTCCACCTTCAAGTCGGGAAACTCTAGACTGAATTGGTGTCTGAGCCTTCTCATTCCTGGCTCTTCTGTCACAAAGGCTCCCAGTTCGAAAATGTGAAGCCCCTCCTCGATAGCCAAGAGTCTGACCTCCGGGGAGAGCTCTCCTGTGACCAGAGATGCAATGTCAAGATTCTTCGCTTCAATAATCTCCGGAACGTCAACATGACTGCCGGGAAAGACAAGGATCTGTTTCACTTCATCATCCAAGTCCCCAGAGAATATGACTGACTCAACCCCAGCTTTCTCTGTCAAGTAGTTGGCAAAGCGTGAATGATTCATGACATCTGGGGGGCGGCATACCCTGCCTGCAGGGACCACTTCATCCAGGTCCCCCATGATTGAGAAATATCCGACTCTCTTCAGCTCAAGCATCTCAACAAAGGCATCCGCTAGACCATCTCTTGCACAAATCCAAGGACTGCCGAGAGTCAAGCTTGAGATGTAGTTCTTCGTAAGTAGTCTTATCCTGATTAGGTCAAGGCCCGAGATTCTATCAACAGCGAACGGGAAAAGTGGTCTGTGCGTGATTAGCAGATTGGCCTTATCTTGTGATGCCTTCGTAACAACCCGTCCAGAAGGATATGTCGCGACGACAATCCTGTTTATTGTAGTCTTCTCCTGTTCGCTTTCAGTCTGAGGACCTATCTCTACCCTATTCTCTAGCCCTTTGAAGACTAGCCGTGGAGGTGCAATGGACTCGAGATATTTCACAATTCCAAGAAGAGTGGTCATAGGAATCACCAGGAGCATATCTGCATGCAGAATGGATTAGCAGCGTATACAGAGCTTCTGGTCTACCCTCGCCTTATTCTTTGTTGTGGGTCGGGCGTTCAAGATTCCTAGTCGAGCTCTTCCTCATCAATATCCTCGTCGTAGGTATAGAGGTCGGCGAGTTCTTCGTCTATGAAATCGTCATCAGGTTCGTCTTCAATGACCTCTAGCTCTGGTTCTTTCTTCTTCTTGGGCTTTTTCTTCTCTTCAACAACTGGTTCGTCTTCAATGACTTCCAGCTCTGGCTCTTTCTTCTTCTTTGGCTTCCTGGCCTTCTTCTTCTCTTCAAGGACCAGTTGGTCGATTTCTTCAATGATCTCCAGTTCCGGCTCGTCCTCGATGATCTCTAACTCTGGTTCCTTCTTCCTTCTGGGCTTCTTGGCCTTCGGCTTCTTCTCTTTCTCGATCTTCGGCACGACAACGACCTTTCTCTTTTCCGACCGGAGCTTGGCTCTTGCCCTGAGCATCTTGCGAATTCTTCTGGAGTCCACTTGCTGTGGGTTCTGTGTCTTTCTTAGTCGGACCAGCTCTCGCTTCAAAGCCTTCTCCTTGTTGACCATGGACTGTCACCGTCGCATTCTTCAGCGTGCTCCCTGTGGAATTTGTTATAACTGTGTCGGAGTAACAGCCCTCGTCCTTCAAGAGAAGGCTTTTTCTCCTTAAACTGTTTCCAGACAAGGATAATCACGAATCTGCAAGAATCTGGTGTGAGGATGGATGACCAAGAGAGGCCCTGACCGAGGTGAGAGAATACACCTCCGATTGGAAAAGGATGTTCTGAAGCGAATTGACAAGGTCGTAGGGAAACAAGGTCGAAAGAAGTTCATCAAAGATGCAGTCCTCTGGCGACTGGACAAGGATATCCCTCCCATTGTGCACGAGCTTGCTGAAGAGGTTGAGCAACTCAGAGCTCGTGTGGAACATCTTGAGGAGGTGAGGTCCACAAGCGTCTTCTATGGCGGGCTGAATGACGTAACAACTAGTCAAGTATGCAGAGACGATCTTGACAGGAACATCCTAGCCTATTTGCTTCAATATCAAGGGGCCTCCACACCCGAACTTGCCGACAGTCTACTCAACGATCGGCAAAAACGTAAGACCATTCATGTTCGCATCGCGAAGTTGAACGAACGCGCCCAGGAGATTCTTGGCAAGCCAATACTCTCCTTCGAGAAAGGGGAGATCAAGGGCAAAAGAGGTGCGTGGTGGTTGATTGACCCCACGATGATCACAAGCTGAATCTTGGGCAAATCTTTAAAGAACCGCAATTCGTGGATGCTTGGGGCCGTAGTCTAGCATGGATAAGGCACCAGCCTCCGGAGTTGGGTATCGCCGGTTCAAATCCGGCCGGTCCCGCCATCATTCTCAGTTGATTCTCGAGGCGGCAAGTTCAATCTGAGTTTAAAAGACCTGTCGGAGCACTCGCTCTTGACAAGAGGTCGCGCACCATGAGCATGATGAACAAGTTCTCCTCATCCACTGAACGGATTGTTAAGAGATTCGCGCGCTACCTGAATGGACCCATGGGACGCACTGTAATGGACGTTCTGGAAGAGGGTGAGAGTTTCATACTCCAGACATCTTCTGTCACACTAAGAGTCACAAAGCGAGGGGGGAAGGCAGTAGTCAGAGCACTAGAAGTCCCACACTGTTGAAAGGCCGACCATCAACTTCTGTTGCATCTCAACGAAGAGTCTATAAGCCGACTTGGCCCCGCCTCAGTGGGGCCGTAGTCTAGCATGGATAAGGCGCCAGCCTGCGGAGTTGGAAATCCCCGGTTCGAATCCGGGCGGTCCCGCCATACACTCCTTTATTTCGCATCGACATTATGCTTAAATGAGCGGATAATTCGACAGGGAAGTCAGTTCCGACTCACCCGAGATGGCTTGCTTGCAGTTTACACCCAAACGACTTGAGAGAGCTTATCGTTCCATGAAGAAGGAGGCGATTGAAGCCCTTGTCTTGACCAGGCGGCCGGACGTTCAGTATTTCACCGGATATGAAAGCCCCACAAGCTCTCTGCCATTTGGTTGCGTGATAGTGGAAGGACACCAACCCCAGTTGATCATGTCGGGACTGCAGCATGATGCAATTGGGCATAATTCGATAATGGCCGCGGTTCAACGCACGGATGGTGAACCCGTTGATGAGTTGGGCTACAATCGTGACGAGTCATTCTGGGACAGAGTGGCAACGACTCTGGAGGAACTCGGGTCTGATTCTGGTGTTATTGGTCTGCAGCAAGAACGTATCTCGATCAAAGAACTGGACTATCTCAGGGGGAGACTACCCGGTGCAGGCTTCAAGGGTGCATCATCCATGTTATGGCAGCTCAGGCAGATTAAGGATGAAGCAGAGATAGAGGCCATTCGAAAGTCTGTAGGGATAGCTGAGATTGGAGTTAGAACCGCCTTGGAGATTGTGCACCCTGGGACTCTTGAGGTTGACGCGTCGATTGAGATTGAGTCTGCCATGAGAGCTGCAGGGGGCCAACTCAGAGGAATCCGGGCTGCAGTACTGTCAGGCGACCACGCAAGATTCCCCTTTGCCCAACCAAGTGGAAACAGGATCGCCAGTGATTCTCTTGTGACAATTGACGTCACAGTCAGTGAGTCCGGTTACTTTGCTGAAGCTGCAAGGACTCTACATACCGGTCAACCTAACAAGACTCAACGAAGGGCCTTCGAGGGGCTCCTTCAGGTGTATAAGACCGCTGAGAAAGTGATGAAGCCGGGTGCAAGATTGTCAGTTGTTCATGGAAAGATCATGAAGAAGTTGGGGAAGAAGATACCAGCTGACAGCCTTCAGCGGCCTGTTGGGAACTCTATAGGCCTAGACCTCAGAGAGCCTCCTTGGATTCACTCAGATAGCGACAGTTCGCTTAGAGAAGGAATGGTCTTTTCCCTGAATCCCTCAATCTATTCCCCAAAGACCGGGGCCATGAAGATTTCGGATCTCTTTGTCGTTGTGGAAGATGGACTTGAAAGTCTCTCAAACGTAGCGAGGGAAACCATATGATCTACGGTGCTCCCTGCCATCTCTTCAGCTTCTGGAACACCTGAGCTATTGCTTCAGCTCTCAGAGTCTGTTTCTCTACCTCTTCTCTAGAGAGTTCTCGTATCTGAGATGCTGGGACTCCTGAGTTGAGGCTTCTTGGAGGTATTACAATGTTGGGTGGAACTATACTACCAGGCGCCAGCATGATGCCTTCGCCAAGCGTGGCCCCATCAAAGACGACGCATCCCTCTCCGATGTTCGCAGAGTCACCAATATACACTCCATGAATAACGGAGGCACTGCCTATGACACTGAGATTTCCAATGATGGCAGGATTATCATCTGTGTGCGCATGGACAACAACGCTATCTTGAATGCAAGAATTCTCGCCTATGCGAACAGAGGCCTGGTCGCCTCTTATCACGGCTCCTGGCCACACACTAGCCCCCTCTCCAATCTCCACATCTCCGACGATGGTTGCCTGTGGGCTAATGTAGGCCTTCGTGTCAATCTTTGGGTTCTTATCTCCGAAGGGAAGAATCGGCATTGTTACTACCTCACTAAGCTCTGGTCTTAGCTCGTTGTAGTGTAGTGGAATATAAAACATCAGGTGAACTGCTTGGAATGGCCTATGTTTGAAGAAGGTGGCCTATAACGGACTCGTAGTGTTCTTGGGGTCTCAACCCAATCAGACGGTCAGTCTTTCTATTTCCCATTCGACCACTAGGATCCTCGAAGAGCGCCGGCTCGCCTTCATAGAATACCAGAACACAGGGTATTGCCATGATACTATGCGTTCTCCCGTATTCATAATGCTCCTGCACATCTATCTTCACGAAGGATACGTCCGGGTTGTCAGCATAGGACTTCTCAAGGTTCTCTAGAATTGGCGCGAGATCCTTACATGGTTTGCACCAAGGTGCCCAACAGTCTATGAGGGTCACTCTTGACTTCGCTACTGCATACTCGGCTCCTTCAATATCAACTTCTTTGACCAAGACCATCTCGTCCAGAAAGAACCAAGAAAAGCAGGCAGGCTATGAATCTTGCTGGACAAGATGAGTATATTGAGAAAAATGAAATCGCCACCACACAGATGATCCATCTGTCTGGTGGAGCCATGGCTGATTAAGCCACTGCGAGAAGGTCTTCAATGATCTGGGTGTAGACTTCTGGAGGCATGACACCAATCAGTCTGTCTGACTTGCTACCACGACCATCGTCGAACACTACACGCTGCCCATCGCTGAACACAAGGACGCTTGGGACTCCAGTGATTCTGTTCTCCATGCTGAACTCCCTGTTCTGATCCACATCTAACTTCACAACCTTGAAGCCCTTTTCACCATACTTATCGTCCAGTTCTTCAAGAATCGGTGAAAGTGTCCTGCATGGCCCACACCAGACTGCATGGCAATCTATAAACACAATCTTGTTCTCCCTTACAATCTTGTCTATTTCATTTGCATTAATCTCTTCAACCATGTAACTGTCATCTCCCTTGCGAATGAGAGCGGCTGTGCATGCTCTCTGCACAATCGTTAAAAAGATTGTGCTTGCGCAGTCGCTCTCGGAATAGCTTCTGCCAAACTTTGATAAGTTGACCCAAGAGAGGTGGCAGGAAGTGTATCAACTGTGCCTGTGCTTCACTGTCCAAAATGCGGCTCAAGACTCTACATCAAGAAAGGGGGCCATATATGGACGGTAATGTGCTCTTCTTGTGACGCAGAGTTGCTCGTCGACGGGAGAAACAAGGACTTGTTTGATGCTTATGAGGCATTTAGCGAGGCCATCCAGAAGGACCAAGTGCCTTCAGCTTCCGGTACAAAGCGGCATAGAACTCCCCAGTCGGAAACGCTCTCGCCTGCAGACGATCCAACTAGAAGGAGGCGCTCGCGGAAGTCGAGAGTCCAATCTAGTGAACAGATCTCTGAGCTGGCAGCCCGAGGTGGGATGCCCTTAGACAACCTCAACAAACAGGTGCGAACACTTCTTGAAGGCGGTCAGGACTATCTGGTCACATATCGATACATGCCTTCCACAGACGCAGAATACGGAAGAACAATCGACGAGGTGAAAATCCCCAAACGTCTCAAGGAGCTCCTTGTCGCAAAGGGGATTGTCAGACTCTACCAGTTTCAGGATGAATCTGACGACCTGATCTTCAATGGAAATGACATAGTAATCTCCGCACCCACGGCTCAAGGAAAGACAGAAGCCTTCGTACTCCCCATGATCAGAAAGCTGCTTGTGACTGTTCAGGAGGCTTTCACAGAACAAGGTGTACGTGCCCTGCTAATATACCCCACCAAAGCTCTGGCCCGCGATCAATATGACAAAATCGTGGAGATGTGCAAGGCTTCCGGTCTGAACGCGGCTATCTTTGACGGAGATGTTTCGCAGAGTCAGAGAAACAAGATCTACCTGAGACCTCCAGATATCTTGGTGACCAATCCAGACGTGCTCCACTACCATCTAGGCTGGTCCCAGTCTCGTCTAGTACCTCTTCTCCGGACAGTGAAGTATGTGGTGTTGGATGAGATTCACCTCTATACAGGGTCGATGGGCTCCAACGTCTACTACATTATGAAGCGACTTGAGATGGAGTCCGGGGCGTTTCAGAAGATTGGTGCATCCGCCACCATCGCCAACCCGAAGGAGTTTGCTGATCAACTGTTTGACAACGAGGTGCACCTTGTAGAGTCAGAGAGTGCGAAGAGAGGACCGATCCACTTCATGATGTTCTATCCAGGTGATCGAAGCAAGTATAGTATGATTGTTGACCTTGTCGGGAGGCTTCGTGAAGGGCGATTCAAGACGCTCGTCTTCGGGAACACTCATTCTGAGGCCGAAGTCCTCAACATGCTAATTCGGGACACCGGCGTGAAGTCGATGGTGCATCGTGCCGGACTTTCGAAGACGTACAGAAGCCAAGTAGAATCGCAGTTCAAATCCGACGAGCTCCAAGTTCTCGTTTCAACTCCAACGCTTGAACTGGGTATCGATATTGGCGACCTAGACAGTGTTGTGAGCATGATAGTGTCAATCACACGTCTAACTCAACGAATTGGTCGCGCAGGAAGGAAGGGGCAAGAGAGTGTTGCCATTCTCGCGCTTCGTGACAATGACCCCATATCCTCATTCTACCGTCATGAGCCTGAGAAGTACTTCTCTGACATTGATGCTGCGTACATGGAGCCTGAGAACGAGGTTGTAGGTTACTACCAGCTTATCGCTGCAGCAATGAGTGGAAGACTCAAGGTCGACACGTTTCCAAGGCAACGTAGCATTCTAGACACTCTCGTCGAGGATGGTATACTCAGAGTCCTGAAGGATGGCAACGTTCGCGTCGTTGATTCAAATCTAGCACGGAAGAAGTGGAGGGGCTACAGCATTCGTGGGATTGGTGATACAGTCCAGATACGGTCGGGAGAGAAGACCATCGGTGAGAGGACTATGCCAATGGCCGCTCAGGAATTGCATCCTGGAGCAATATACCTTCACGGCGGTCGCAACTACTTGTCTGTTGATTACCGCTACAGACCGGGCTTTGGCAGGGCTACTGTGGTGCCGTTTCAGGACCGCAGCGTCCATACTCGGCCACTCTACTCTACTATGCCCCACATAGTCGAAGTGACTGACACACGTAGGATCCTGGGCTTGAATGCCGTCTACTGCAAGCTTGAAATGACTCAGACTGTTTATGGCTTCGTGAAGAAAGAAACGAGGTCTGGTAGGATTATAGGGAAATCCTCTCTGTCGACTCCGCTTGACTATAAATACATGACTCGAGGATTTGCATTCACCGCCCCTGAGCCCACGAAGACTATCAACAAGTACATTGATGGGAACGTGACAGCCCCACCGCATCCGCAGATGAGTCCTGCTGAACTCTATGGAGGAGCATTTCATGCCCTGGAACATGTTGTAATCGAATCAAGTGATATGCTGACTGGGGGGAGCACGAGAGAGATAGGCGGAGTGTCCATGGGTGACTCGGGCATCATCTTCGTGTATGATGGTAGTCCAGGTGGGAACGGTGCATCGAAACTTCTCTTCACCAAGCTTGACGAAGCTTTCAGGAGAACGGAAACAATACTTGCTAAGTGTGACTGTGACACAATCGATGGTTGCCCTCTCTGCACCTACTCATATCAGTGCGGGAACAACAATCGGCCTCTATTCAAGTTGGGCGCGCTTGACAGTGTAAGGCAGATTCTGGGGAAGGTTGAAACGGACGTAGACACGAAAGGGTATGTTGGATACGAACCGCTGGTGTAGATGAGAGGGTGACTCTGCTTGAGTGAATTCATGATTGGTCGAGGTCACGATGGCCCTGCAAGAGTTGGAACTCTTGAGGCGGGAGAGTATATTGTCGACATTCCTGCGTTGATAGGTCCAATGCATGCTAGCAGACTCCCTCTACACTATTCCACTCTTGGACGCGAAGAAACGTCCACCGGCACCCCCGTCGTCTTCTCTTGGCCCTTCACCACCGAGAAAGACATCCGAGTACCCCGTCCCACAGACATGCTACTCCTCCCTTCCATGATTGCTGGAAACTTCCTTGGCTCAGAGGCTGCAAGGCGGTTGCTTGACCACCAAATTGAAACACTTGAGAGAACCGGAGGGGAGATCGCACTCTCTCGGATGATTTTCAGAATCCCATCATCGTTGGATTCGGAAACTGCTAAGGAGGACTTCAGAAGACTTAAGCAAAGCGGAGTCATGGCAGCGGCCTTTCGATTTGACGGCAGCCTTGGGCCTGCCGACTACAATTCTCTTCTTCTGAGAGGCAGTACGCCCCGCAATTGGTTGACGTTCGCAATTGGGAGGGTATTGCCTTGGATGGTCCCAATCCTCTACTACCTAGGATTCGATGTTCTGGATGTGGGGCACGCATTAGAAGCTGCAGCAAGTGGGACAAGGCTCTGGCGGATGGATTCCGAGAGAGTAGGAGAATCGAAGCATCTGCGCTTCTGCTCCTGCCCTGCTTGCGCTTCACTATCTGATTCAACTGTAGAATCTGAAAGTCGGCTTACGGAGATATTCAGCAAACACAATCTTGCAATCTATGAGATGTTGCTCTCAGAGAGCACTCAGGCCATGAAGGCTGGGAGATTGCGATGGCTCGTTGAGTCCATGACCCATGCTAGTCCACCAATGGGTGGTTTGCTTAGGAGAATTGACGACGAGCTGTACGCTCATCTGGAGGAGTTCACTCCTACAGTAGGCTCCAAGTTCATTCCACTTATTGGCCCCGAATCATACAACTCTCCTGCTGTCAGACGTTTCAGAGAGCGGGTTGCTGCACGCTACACACCACCAGAGCACAAGAGGATTGTACTACTCCTGCCGTGTTCTGCTAGGAAGCCATACTCCGACTCCAAGTCGCATAAGCGGTTCTCAGAAGTGCTTGAAGCCTCACTTGGAGGGTTACGTTTCTCAGTTGCTGAAACAATACTGACATCCCCCCTCGGTCTGGTACCTAGGGAGCTGGAGAGAATGCATCCTGCAGCTCAATATGACATCCCTGTCACTGGCGATTGGGGTGCCGAAGAAACCGACATCGCAGTCGATGCACTAGTGGCGCATCTTCGGAAGTTCGAGGATTCTGCAATTGTTGTGGCGCATGTGTCTGGAGGGTATCTGGACGTTGTGCAGAATGCTGAGAAGGAGATAGGCCAGAGTATTGTCTACACTACTCCAGATCATTCGGCCACAAGCAAAGACTCTCTTACAGCTCTTGGGGACACACTTCATGATATGAAGGAGATACTGAGCATAGAGGGTAGGAAGCAGACAGAACTTCGGGATACTCTTCGTGCAACATCAGACTACCAATTCGGGAACGGGAGTGGCGACGTCCTAATCCCCGACGAGGCAAGGCTGCGCGGCAAGCTCTATCATACAGTCACATGCAAGTTAGACGGAGAACAAGTCTGCGCCTTTGTGTCAGAGGCCGGCACTTTGTCCCTAACATTGCGGGGCGGACGCCGTCTGGCACCGCTGAATAACAGCTGGGTCAAGTTTGAGGGCCATGAAATCAAGGGCGGTTCCATCTTCGCAGTTGGAGTCCGCGAGGCCGACCCTGCGATACGCCCTGGGGATGAGGTGATTATACTCGAACCTGATGGCAAAGTGGCGGCAGTGGGCAGGAGTGAGATGTCAGGCCTCGAGATGTGCGAGCTTGCAAAAGGGAGGGCGGTAACTCTGCGACATAAGAGGGAGCGTGGGGAATAGATGTCTCATATTCCAGCAACATTGTTGCCTGTGATTCAAGAGGCCAACATGAGAGCAAGAGGTTCTTCTCTGACTCGGATACGACGACGTGATTTATCAAGACCTGTAGCTGCATGGGTATCCAAGAGCCGGATTGGCAACACTGTTGGAAGTGCACTCTCTATCGTATTAGCAACCTCTGGATGCAGCCATGCACGTGGAGAAAGTGGAGGCTGCACTATGTGCAGTTATCTATTGGATGGGTCGCATGAAGCAGTTCCTAGCGACAAGATTCTGCAGCAATTCGGACGCGCGATAGAGAGCGCGTCATCGGAGAAAGGACCACTCTCAATCAAGGTATACACGAGTGGTAGCTTCCTTGACGAAGATGAGGTGCCAATTGACGCGCGCAATAACATTCTAGGTCTGATTAACGAGGATGAAAGAGTAAAGGAGGTTGTACTGGAGTCTCGCCCACAGTATGTCACTGAAGACAGTATGGGAGCTATCCACGACCTATTGGATGGTCCTCATGTGGAGATTGGCATCGGTCTTGAGAGCAGCAGTGACCCTGTCCGAACTCTCTGCATAAACAAAGGTTTTGAAATCGAGGACTTTGCGGACGCAGTAAGGACCGCCAAGGGACACAAGATTGGCATTAGGGCATATGTGCTTCTGAAGCCTCCTTTTCTTACCGAGCGTGACGCACTGTTGGACTCTGTCCACACAATTGAAGATGCGGCGAAGATGGGGGCAACGACTATCTCAATAAACCCCGTGAACGTACAGAAGCATACGCTGGTTGAAAGACTCTGGACCAGAGGCCTATACAGGCCACCTTGGCTTTGGACACTTGTCGAAGTTCTGAGTCAAGCACGGGTACAGGTTGATTCCTCTATCACCATCGTGAGTGATCCCGTTGCAGCCGGAAAGAAACGCGGCGTACATAATTGTGGTCGATGTGATGAGTCCATCACAATGGCAATACGAAACTTCTCTCTAGATCAGAAGACCGGAGTCTTCGATTCATTGGACTGTGCTTGCAGACACCTATGGAGTCACACTTTGGAACATGAGGACTTCGCTCTCTTGGTGCACTCCGTCAAACGGTAGTATGACAGATTAGGATCAGCACATACTGCCACTAATTGGTTGGGTGAGTGGGAACAACTAGGCAAGGAGAAGATTCCCCCTGCCTAGGGCGAGGGTGGGGTGAATCCTAGTCCGATGTTGTTTCGGGTTCTCGCCGTTCGTACTCTCCAGCGTCTTCTCCAGCTTGGACAGTGACGCTGATTCTTTTCTTATCACCTGGGTTCATTCTGGTCCAGTTCCACACCAGATTAGTTCCGTCCTCTGTTGGACTCGCAGTGGGTGACTCTTCTTCTGGGTCGCTGGAGACGTACTCGAAACCAGTTGGTATCCAGTCGGTCACTCTGACGTTCTCAACTGTCACCTCGCCCTTGTTCTCGATAACCAATACAACTATGTATTCGCCCGCCTCGGCACCCTTGTTGATTGCCTTCTTTGCAGAGATGCTCCTCTTCTTGTAGATTATCCCAATCTTATGACTATCTTCAGCACTGGCGACTTCGGAAGGAAGTCCTGCTGGATATGTTTCTGCAAGGCAGCGTATTGGGCAGGGATACTCCTTCTCGGGTCGGCTTTTCCAGGCCATTATGGCATAGTTCACACTTACGGTGTCGCCTGGCTCCACCTCTCCTACAGAGTCCTTCAAGTTCATTATCTTGAAGGTGATCTTGTGAGGTACTTCGGGATTCTGGTCGTCGGGATCCACCGTAATCTCAAGTTCTCCGTCGTACTCCTTGCCTCTCACCCAGACCTTGGCATGCTCTGGCTTTGGAGGCATCACATCGTCAGGAAGACTGTCCTCAACTGTCAATGAGTTGAATTTCGCAGTTCCCGTGTTCTTGACCTCAACGGACACCTCCACAGGCGTCTTGTCGAAACTGTTCACATCAGGGGGGTCTAACTCCTTTGTGTAGTCAATCTGAACTACCGGGATATCCTGAGGTATCTTCTCGACTGTTCCTAGAACCCGTTTTGTTACGACCCTCATTGGCGTATAGACTACTTCCTGCGTGCATTTAGGTGGAGACTTACTCTCTATCTCGAAAGTAGAACTCCAATCCTGACCCGGTGCCATCTCGTGCCCGGGCGCCTCATCAATCATCTTCTGCTTGTCAGTGCCGTCTTCCGGAGTCAGATAGACCTCGGCCTTGTCGAGTCGAACCATCAGATCGCTCTCGTTCGAACACTCCAAAGTGCACTCCCACTGATTCGGCTCAGTTTCAGCCGTTTCTATTCCCGTCAAGAACTCAGAGAGAGCGGTCATATCTGGGTCGAGAGTTGACCTCTGTTGTCCTTCGGCACGATAGGTCAACACTATCTCTCCACCGCCCTTGTTTTTTCCATCTTCGACGGTCCCTATGGCAGAGATGAGAATGTTTGCTTCCTCTTTGGGGAAGATCACGAAGTCTTTCCAGATGACTGTCCTTGTACCCTCGTCAATCTCAGCGATGCCTGAACTCGTACGTTCGATGCTCAGCATCTCGAGTTCGGGCGGGATTGTCTTGTTCAGAACGATGTTGTCAATCTCGCCATCTGTTTCATTCTTGAGGTTGATTTCTATTCTCACTGGATTCTCTCTGCCGTAGACGTAGGCCCAGTGTGACTCCTCACTATCAACAGTTCCACAGGTGTCGTAGGTTTCAGTGAGAGTCACGATCGGTTTCTTGATTTCAATATCATACTCGGTTTCCCATGTGGCGCCCGCGTCAATCTCCCCTGCAGAGATGGATTCCTCACCGATACTGGTGCCTTTGGTTCCTTTGGGTAGGAGCACTCGAACGTTCCAGATGCGGGATCTCTCTGAAACATTCTTGACGGTCAGGACGCCGCTGGCCTTGGCGCTCTCAAGCCTACTGAGTCCGCCGACAAATGCCTTCTCGGACTCCTCTAAGTCTATTATGACCGTTTTTTGTTCACTATTCTCAGCCAATTATGATTCACCCACCTATTCGATTGTTCACCCTCCCGCAAGGCTATTCTGGTTCTGGCTCTGCAGTATCTACGACTTTGTGTTGAAATTCGTGACCTGCAGCCCATTGGACATCAAGTGTCTGCCCAGGCTCCATCCTGAACGGGGTTGTTCCCATGCCGAACTGCTCAATGTACCTGACGAATTTCTCTGGCTGTTCTTCGGCGGTCCATCTTACTGGAATGCCGATCTGTGGTTGTGCGTCGATACATAGACTAACAGCATCCTTCACCTGGAAGACGCCTTCGCCACCGACTGGCACAATCATGACATTCACTTCAAGATCGCCGAACGGTCCCCGGACTCGTGTATCACCGAGGTATGAAACCTTCATCGTTCCAATGTCGATTTGCAGTCCAAGATTCTCAATGGTTTCTCCTGTCCGAGTACTACCCTTCTGTAGTGCAAAGGGTACGACTTTCAGACCAGGAATCTCGTATGGCACCTCATTCTGAAGAATATGCAGAAGCCACGCCTTGGCTCCTTGTTCTCGTGCCTTTTCGATTGTGATTTCGTTGCCGAGTACCCACGCCTTTGAGTTGACAGCAATCTCGGCGGCATTTCCCAGGGCATCATCTTCGTGATTAGTGACAATAATGACTCTACAGTCGAAGTCATCGGGCACCACGGGCTCGCCGTCCCATTCACCTGGATTGAGAAGTACTGTGGTTTCTTTGGATTCAAGTGCAAATGAGGTCTTCCCAAAGTACGTAATTCTAAGCAATGAACCACTTCCCGTCAATCAGCTTGGTCGCCAGCTTGCCAGAATCCTTGCGGTCAAAGAAATCGATGAACCCGTTCCTTTTAAGAGAATCTCAGAGGAACGGCGTAGACCCTTGTTTGAGGGCGAATTTGGCTTCAGTTCGACAAATAGC
>JBHLPB010000091.1:0-8825 GCA_048939905.1 Promethearchaeota archaeon | reverse complement strand
GGCAGAGGTGTCCAACTTCTTTGACATAGGTCTTGAAGTTCCGGCGAGAAAGGTCAACTATATCAGATGTGCCAGGTGGTATTCGTCTATGGCACTCAAGAGGATAGCAGAAAGGGTCTACGCCGACACAACTGGCGACAACGCGGGACATTATGGAGCAATCGTGCTGAGTGACGAGATCGTGTTAGTTGATTCTGGACTGATGCACACCAAGAGTCTGAACGTTAGGAAACAAATGGAGGAGGAACATGGCCTTCCCATCAACCGAATGTTACTGACACACTACCATCGAGATCATATCTTCGGGGCGCAAGCGTTCGAACCTCTTATGATAATCAGTTCTCCAGAAACCAAGGACATCTGCGCCGAGAACCTGAAAGGTAGATGGCGCAGGGAAATCCTGCTACAGGACTACTCTCAGGCTAAGAACGAGAGACCCGAGTTCTGGGAAGCGCTTCAAGACTTGAAGATACTGATACCGAGTGAGACGTTCCAGAACAAGATGACTCTAGGAGATAAGAACGACATTACCATGATCCACATGGGGGGTCATACTGCAGGATCGTCGATTGTTGTTGTGGAACCGGAACATGTTGTCTTTGTGGGCGACCTCATCTTCAACCGGACCTTTCCGTATGCGGGAGACCCCACCTGCAATCCCGACGACTGGATTGCAGCACTAGAGGAGATTGTTAGGCGCGACTTCGTTGCAGTCATCCCAGGGCACGGTCCCATGTGTGAAGGAACCGACGTGGATGACCATTTGGAGTTCCTGAGAGCTCTTAGGGCGGCTGTGAAGGAAGCTCTGGAGGATGGGGTCTCGGAACACGAGTTCATAGAACGGGGGCTGGACCCTGACCCAAAGATTGACGGTAGAGGGGACAGACTCTTGTCGGCTTTGACACACTGGTACTCATTCTACGGAGAATGAATCACAATGAAGCTGCTGGAAGCCACTAGTATCAGAAACCTCACCCTGAAAAACCGAATCGTGTTTCTAGCCACGCATCTTGGATACTGCGAGGAGGACGGTGTCGTCACGGACCGACTCGTCAACTTCTATCGCGAACGAGCAAGACACCGTCCGGGCTTGATTGTAGTTGGTGGATGCTATACAGAACATCGTGGATCAAGTGGCCCCACAATGGTGGGAATAAGTCGCGATGAGCATATTGAAGGTCTCTCAATGCTCACAGATACCATTCATTCTTTTGACGTCCCTGTTGCTGCTCAGCTCTATCATGCTGGAAGATATGTTCATTCCATCTTCCTCGGAGAACAGGCAGTATCTGCCTCGGCGGTCCCGTGTAGGCTGACACGAGAGACTCCGCGAGCTCTGGATATTGAGGAGATACATGAAACAACCGCCAACTTCGGGAAGGCTGCAGAGAGAGCGAAGAAGGCAGGATTCGACTCTGTGGAGATTATCGGGTCGGCCGGCTACATAATCAACCAGTTCCTCGCAAAGGCAACCAACAGAAGAGAGGACGAATATGGCGGCGACCTTGAAGGTAGGGCCCGTTTTGCACTAGAAGTAGTGAAGTCAGTGAGGAAAGCTGTTGGCAAGGACTATCCGATACTGTATCGAATGAGTGGAGAGGACTTTGTGCCCGAAGGGAACACACTCGAAGATAGCAAGGTCCTAGCCCCGTGGTTGGTCGCGGCCGGTGTAGATTGCCTAGACGTCACAGGCGGCTGGCACGAAACGAGAATCCCTCAGATTACCATGGACGTGCCCAGAGGGCACTATGCGTACCTAGCTGAGGGAATCGGTGAGGCTGTAGACGTTCCTGTGGTGGCCTGTAACAGAATCAACAGCCCTAGTGTTGCTGAACGCATTCTTGCGAGGGGGAAGGCTCAGCTCATTGGGATGTCGAGGGGATTCTTGGCTGACACTGAGGTGATGATGAAGATCCGTGCTGGAGAGAAGACACAGATTCGACCTTGCATCGGATGCAACCAAGGTTGTCTTGACAAGGTCTTTCTCCTTCAGCCGGTCATATGTGCAATCAATCCCCAGGCCGGTTACGAGGACACACGGAAGATTGGCCCGGCAGGAAAGGGCAGGATTGCCGTTGTCGGTGCGGGTCCAGCAGGACTTGAAACCTCAAGGATCTTGGCAATGAGAGGATTCAACGTGACTCTCTATGAGGAGGACAAGCGTCCTGGGGGTCTCTTGAAACTCGCGGCGAGGATTCCCGGAAGAGGAGAGTTTGCTGCATATGTGACCCACATGTGGCGTGAGATGAAGAGGCTGGGAGTTGACTTGCGACTGAGCACCAAAGCAGAAGTTGACATGATAGCTGACGAACCCTACGACAGGATTGTATCATCAGTAGGCACGATTGCCACCGCCCCACCAATCGAAGGGACAGAGCTGCCTCATGTCACAACGGCTAGAGATGCAGTGGCAGCCGTTCCACAAGAACCGGGCCATGTTTCAGTCATTGGTGGGAACTCTACAGGCTGCTACGCAGCTGTGTTTCTGAGCTCATACGCTGACTCGGTTCAACTCTTTGAAGAAGGCGATGCTATTGGGAGAGACCTGGGGCGAACAACTAGATGGGTGATATTGAAGTCTCTTCAAGACAAGGGTGTGAAGATACACACCAGTACTTCCATCTCTCAGATTACCAGTGAGTATATCCAGATTGACACACCTGATGACATGACACTCATTGAGGCTGACACAGTAGTTGTATCTTCTGAACCGCTTCCGCGCACTCGATTTGCTGAACAAGCGGAGGAGAAGGGTCTGTCAGTGGACGCAGTGGGCAGCGCCGCAGGAACGGAGGGCCTATTGGAGATAGTCCATGGAGCCTTCCAGTATGCAAACAGTCTACAACTGTAGGTCATGACTACGACCCAAACAGCTCTTTCATGCACCTGTCACAGATAGTCTCGGTTCCACCTTCGGTCTTGTCCACCGTCTGCCTACAGGACTTGCACGCAGGACGGAAACAGTTGTCACATAGAGCAAGGTCAGACATCTTCTTTATGCGTCCGCATGACGAACAGGTGTTCTTAGTCCCCCTGCCTCTGTGTTCAAACAAGGTTCTAAGAACTGCTTTCGCATCATCGCGACCAAGCTCCCCCCTCCTGATGGCCCTTTGTGCCCTCTCTTCAATCTCAGTATGGTCCACATCGCTCTCAACTTCAGTACCAAGGAGTGCCCTGACTCCTTCCGACGACAGCTCAGACCGACTGTCAAGAGTGACAGATGCCCTCAGGAAGCAGAGTGAGTTCTTCACCTTGTCAATCGTCACATCGATGGTTCCGACCAATTCTGCCTCAGACAGGGACTTAAGGTGATGGTTAAGTGAGGCTCTCTCTAGGCCTGTTTCAGCCAACAGGTCACTCTTATTGGCCACCCGCCTCTCCAACAGGTATTCGAAGATCTGCATTCTAACACGGTTTGAGAGTGCTTTTGCCACCGAATGCAGGTCTGTCATTTCAGGTACGGAAACTCCACTTTACGTATAAGTAGATTTCGGGAAAGAGCCGTTACCGTGTAGTTGGTGACCAGAGTTTCCGCGTCTATTCATATTGATAGACGCACTACTCAATGATGGAAGAATAGAGGTCCTAAAAATGGCAGCCGCTGAGGAACATGAGGTGGTTCTCACAGACGTCGTTCGTGATTACCAGATGGGTGAGGTAACAGTCCCGGCACTAAGAGGGGTTTCACTTGAAGTTGACAGAGGTGAATTCATCGCTGTGCTCGGTCAGTCAGGTTCTGGCAAGACCACACTCCTCAACATGATTTCTAGTTTGGACATCCCGACGTCAGGCACGGTGGAAGTGAGCGGTCAGACCGTCTCCGGGTTGGGCAGAGATGAACGTACTAGATTTCGACGACATCACGTGGGGATTGTGTTTCAATCGTTCAACCTATTCTCCACGCTGAACGTTATAGAGAACGTTGAGATCGGAATCTCTTTCGCTCTGGAGAAAGACGAGCTGCGTGATAGAGCACTCGAATACCTAGAACTTGTGGGAATCGCAGAGAAGGCTGAGAACTTTCCATCTCAATTGAGCGGTGGAGAACAACAACGAGTTGCCCTGGCGAGGGGTCTTGCAAAGGAGCCTCCGCTCCTTGTGCTAGACGAACCAACTGGGAACCTTGACGCAGAAACTTCTGAAGAGATCTGGGACTTGATTCTGAGAATGAATCGAGAAACAGGAGCAACAGTGATTGCAGTGACTCATCAGACATCCGTTTCGAAGATTGCTCACAAATCTGTGTTCCTACGGTCTGGACAGATCTGGGGAATTACTGAAGGTCCCTCGGAGGAATAGACTGGTGACTCGCGGTCTGCTGATGAAGAAGGTCTATAGAAACCTCAAGAAGCAGAGGTTGGGCCTGATTAGCGCTCTGGCTCTAGTACTCAGCGGGTCGCTCACCTACGTTGTTATGCAGTCCATGTTCGTTCTCACTGACATCAGTATTGAAAGAACCATGGATGAAAGCGGAATGGCAGACCTCACGATCCTAACCTACGGTTCAGATCCAGCCTTGCTCGACTCAATAACATCACTCCCGGAAGTTCAAGTCGGAAATGTCAGATACGATATCTCCGGAATCGTTGAATTGTCTGACAGCAGACGGTTGTCGGGAGACCTCTTTGGAGTGGACCCGTTAGAATCACCTGACATCTACAAACTTGATATTCGTGAAGGCACCTACCTGGACCCGAACGACAATCTGACAGCTCTGGCTGAGGTTCACTTCGCAAACGCCCAAGGTGTCGATATCAATGATACTGTTGTTGTAGAACTGTTCGGTGTAAGAACACAGGTCAGAATTGTTGGAATAGTCTGGACAGTAGAATACATAGTCCCTGCTACAAATCCGCGGCAATTGATCCCTCAACATGGCTCTTCAGCACCTCTCTTCATGGATGTTGCAATGCTATCCAGTCTTGGCGGCCAACCGGGGATGGTCAATGAGTTCTCAGTTGTCTTCCACGAAGGTGTAGATGAGGAGGCCACGACTGAACTTGTGTTGGACGCTCTTCAGAGTGAAGAGATCTATTTTGTCCTCAGAGGCTGGGATATCCTGAGTGAGATGTCCGGCATAGCTGAGCTAGAAATGGGTCAAGAGATGACTCTCATAATGTCCGCAATTGTCCTTCTGACATCTACTGTCGTCGTATACGTCGTAGTTCGTAGAGTCATAGAGGATCAGAAGCAGTCTTTGGGTGTGCTCATTTCCCTGGGATATCAGCCAAAAACCATTGAGGCAGCATTTGTGGCTGTGTTTGTTGGTCTGTCTTTTGTTGCCGCTGTCATTGCTACGATAGTTGCCACACCATTCACCATCTGGCTGATGGGTGTAGCGTTCATCGAATGGAACATGGTCATTGTAACGGGGCCCATTCCTCCCGACGTGTTCATCTTCGGGTCTTTGTCTGCGCCTGTCACTGCATTCTTGGCATCAATCTATCCGATCCGCGGAATCTCAAAGCTTGAACCCATCCGTGTCATTCGTGGACTAGACTACGACCCGAGGCCCACGAAGAGAACAATTCTAGAGAGAATGGCGGAGCGTGTGACGAGAGTATCTTATGCGCTCAGGTATGCTGCACGTAGCATGAGCAAACAGAAGATGAGAACGGGACTACTATGCTTTGGAATCCTCATCGGGTCCTTCTCCACAATGAATACGATTCTCTACATCGACAGCATCTACCTCAGTGTGGATATTCACATGGACAATCATTCGAACTGGGACCTAATCGTGGACATGAGGAATCCTGTGGGAGCAAGCCAGTTGGAATCGATTCTGGACTCAATGGAGGATGTTGAATCCTATGAACGCTTCCTCAAGGTATCCTACTTCTCAGAGCTTGCGGGAACCCAACATCCGTTCGAGATTCTGTTCTTGGAGTCTACAACAGGTCTCCAGACATTCGAATTCGAGGAGGGTAGAGGAATCCTCTCAGAGAACGAAGCTATGGTAGAGAAACGCATTGCTGAAGCTCAAGATATCGCCATTGGTGATGAGCTGCAAATGTCCATAGCTGAAACGACAGAAGCATTTACAATCGTAGGAATTGTCAGGTCCATTTTCAGTTCAGTGTTCATAGACTACGCTAAGGCACCTGCACCTGGGAATGAAACGCTACTCACAGGTGCTTTTGTTGAACTGAGTCCCGGAAGTGTAGCTGAAACAGTAGCAAGCGTGATTGCTCTGGATGACCAGGTAGAGAGTGTACAAACCCACGAGGAAGCCACCGCGGGCATCAAGGCTGTCTTTCAAACCTATGACATCATCCTCTACTTTCTCGTTGCGATGTGCCTAGCAATAGTGTTCCTTGTAGTATGGACGACCGCAAACATCAGCACCATGGAACGGATGCCAGAGTTTGCACAGCTGGAGGCGATTGGCTTCGACAGACGTAATCTGCGGAGCATCATGGTCGGAGAGATTCTCCTAATCACCATAGTGGGGACCATCCTGTCGATTCCACCTTCAATCTGGCTTGGCTACTACTGGGTTCCGCTGATGAGCCAGACTCTGAGTGTGATGGAGTTCTATGTTCGCATGATTCCTCTTGCTGTGAGTTTCGCGATTCCAATAGTCTCAGCCGCCATTTCAGTGGCTCCTCTAGTGCGAGTCTTGAACCGCATTGATCTACAGACAATTATGCGTAACAGGGACCCTCAATAGTCCTCACATGGGGGTCATGGTGTGCCTCAGCGAATAGTCTTAATAGCGCAAAATCACGAGTTCAAGTAAGTTCCTGAAGATTGGAGTTAGACCGTAGTGGCCATTGGAGACGAATACGAGAGCACGTTGGTCACCTATCCAACGCATGCCGAGCTTGATTTCATTCTGCGCGACTATTTCGAAGTCATTGACGAGCGTCTAGTATACGGTCTACCGACGTTTGTGGTTCGTTGGAAGACAGGAGGCACTCCTCCGGCTGAAGAACAGGATCTAGTCTTCGAAAACATCAACAAGAAGTCGGAAACCCTTCGTGTGTGGCCTGTTGTTAGATGGAAAGACCAGGCGAGTGGAGAATACATCATCCGTTTCGTTCCAAGAGAGAAGACTCCAAAGTCCGACATCAGAATCAACTACGCTCTTTTCGTTGCAACACTAGGTACGATTGCACTCGCTGGTCTTATGCAGATTACTAGTCCTGTATTCATCACTCTCTTCTATCCGGGTGGATTCACGAACTTCAACCTCTTGTGGGAAACGTCCATATTCATTGCCGCTCTTATGGGCATAATCTTCGCACACGAGATGGGCCATTATCTTACAAGCAAGAAACTGGGAATCGAGGCAACACCACCATACTTCATCCCGGGAATACCACCAATAGGGACATTTGGAGCATTCATTCAGCAAAAGAGCCCACCGGCAAACCGCAGAGATCTGTTCGACATGGGCGTCGCCGGCCCACTCGCTGGTTTTGCTGTCACACTCGTTGTCCTTCTTCTGGGGTTCTTCATGTCGGTCCCCCTAACGGCAGATCAGGTTGCAGCAATCGACGCTGCATATCCCGGAATGTCAGGATCTATAGGTGTGCCAATCCTCTTTCAGATAATCGAGCTCCTGTTTGCTGATTTCATTCCTGCTGGTGGCACTCTCTACATGCACCCTCTTGCGTTTGCCAGTTGGATTGGCATGCTGGTTACAGCCCTGAATCTGTTCCCTGCCTCTCAGCTTGATGGAGGGCATGCACTTCGAGCCATTGTTGACTCCAGAAACCATAGAATCATCGGTTGGGTAGCAATTGGGGCGATGTTCCTTGCTGGGTTCTATCTCATGGCTATCCTAATCATAGTCATTACTCAAGGAGGAGAGCACCCTGGACCGTTGAATGACACTACTGACATCCCTGCTTGGCGAAAGGTGCTGTTCATATTCGTCATGATAATCCTAATCATCTGCATACCTCCGCTGTGGGACATGATTGGATTCTAGAGTAGTGAGAGACCTCACTTTTCGTTCTTAAGGACCACAATCATGTGTGATCCAGCATCGATTGCACCAGGTTCTTTGCAGAACTCAAGTTCCCACCTTAGGAAAGCATCCCAGACTTCAGGCTTCTCCATCACTTCCCTCAGCCTCTCCTCTGTGTGAAGGCTGTTTGAGAGGTATGCACAGGCAGACGCTTCTACAATCTCGCAAGTATGTCTCTGGAGGAGAGATTTCAGATCGCTCCATCGGTACATCCGGCAATGATGGCCGTTCGACGCCAGCTCGTCCACTACATCCCCATCCTCGAATAGCTTCTGCATCCTCCCTAGACCAAGTTTCTCAACTTCGTCGAACACCAACTCTACGTAGAGCTGCCAAGTCCCAAGACTAGACATCACACCAAGAAAGACGTAGCCTCCAGGTGTTGTGACTCGGAGCATTTCCTCCAGCGCCCTATCGGCGTGCTCAAACACATAGCTCAAGGGGCCACCATAACAGACCGTTGCTTCGAAACTGTTGTCAGGTATCTCACTGAGGTCAGTGATGTCCATCTTCCTTCTCCATAGCACGGCATCTTCAAAGCCGGCCTCCCTCACCTTCAGTTCATTCAATCTCAATTGCTCGGCTGAGAGATCGACAATGCCAATTACCGCACCGAGCTTTGCCAGCTCAATTGTGAACCTACCTGGGCCGGGACCCACCTCAAGCACCTTAGTCCCTGACTTGATGTATTCTCGAAGATAGTGAGTGTGAACATGGAGTGACACTAGGTCTCTCGGCGTCTTCACCAATCTGTCCCACTCATTGAGTCCTGCGTTGTCGAAGTGTTTCTCAATTATCTTCGGATTATATTCTTCGGACATGGCTGAACCCTCTCAACTAGGATTCA
>JBHLPB010000090.1:0-8840 GCA_048939905.1 Promethearchaeota archaeon | reverse complement strand
CAGGTGAGTCGGCCAAATCCATGAATCCGCCCATGTTGGCCAGTCTGTCTCTGAAGTCAGACATTGCGGCTGCACCTGGAGTGGCATCCAGCAGATCCACATAGGTCATCATGTATTGTGTGACGACCACTGGGATTGAGGCCGTAACACCATAGTTGAACCAATAGGTGTAGTTGGTCTTGATGATGTTCAATCTATCCATGTCGAGACCGAGCGCGGTCTCGTATTCCGTCACAAACTCCTCAGCAATGGCTATTGCCTCACTGGTACTCAGGTCAGTTCCGAAGGTAGCATCTCGGTTGAGAGGGACCTCAACAATCGAAGAAACGCTGATTTCTGCAATCGCCATTGGAGGTCCCACAGCTCCGTTGGGGAACGGGCTCAGACCAGTAAAGGTGAACACTGACTGCTTCACATAACCATCATCGTTGGCCATCTGATCCTCCACAATTGTCACTAGAGGATCGAGGTGCGTATAGGAGTAGTGTGTCTGATTCTGCACTGACACAATTGCGTTGTAGACTCCACCCCACGCGTCTACGTAGGAGGCCAGTCCTTCTATAGTGGCGACAGAAGGTCCTTCAGACGCAGGTGTGTAGAAGTCTGAAACAACTGGCGTGCCAATGCTACTACCTGCGAGCGCTGGCAACACGAGTGTGACAACAACAAACGCAGCTAGAAGCAGGTTGTTTTTTCTATTGTTCATTTGGAATTCTCCTAGAAGGCATTCCTAGCGCTCAGCTTGCGCCGAACGTCATGAACTATCCAGCGCAAATGCAGATGAACTGTATGATGTGCGCTTTTACACATCGCCCCGCGACAAGGACATGCCTAACTTTCGCTATTCGTTAGGACTTCTCCAACTAGGTATTTGAAGTTATGTCGGTCCGTTCGGCGTTCGAATAATCGAGAATCGGCATGATTCTCATTCAGATTGTTCGAAAGTGTCGGTGGAGTCCTCAAGAGTTTCCTCGGGACTCTCTTCTTCAGGCGAACCCGGAGTCTCAAGGTCCTCTTCGGTTTCCAGTTCGACGTCCTCCGCCTCAGTGTAATGCTCTTCAGGCTCCTCGTCAGGCTCTGCTTCTTCTTCCTCAGGGGCCTCCGGAATCTCCTCAGGAACCTCTGGGGCCTCCAGCGCCCTTCCGACACGCCTTATGTAGATGAGTGCCATTACGAGTGCGATGAATGGGAAGATGTAGAGCTTGATGAGGTCTCCAAATGACGCGCCTATGCCAATCCCGATCCCACCACTTCCCGCTCCGAACATAATCGGGAAGATTGCATCTGAGAAGTAGTATCCTGATGCTAGGAAGAAGGTGAGTGTCACGGCTACCTCAGAAGTGATCTTCCATCTTGTGTCGAGATCCTCTCTGCTGGCCAACGAACGACCCAAGGAGCTCATTGTATAGAAGAGGAAGAAGATAGAAACCGCGATACCAACCAAATCCAGCCCTAGGGCGGCGCCTTGGCCTGCACTGTAGATGAAATAGGCAGAGTACAGAGAAATGAATAACCCAATCAACGCGAGGTTGACAAGTGTGGGCTTGTTGCGGTGGCGAACCATAATCAGTCCATTCACGAAATTGAAGCCCATGACTAGAAGTGCGCCGGGCAAGATGGTAAGAAGTAACCAGAAGTCTGTGAAGATTAGGCCCTGAATCACGGCAACGTAGCCCAATGTGACTACAATAACGAAGTAGCAGAATAGGTTCGAGAATCCTATGAGCGCCTTGACGATTCTCCTGACCTTTGTCGTCGCGGCGACATCTGCATATCTGAGACTAGTCCTAGTGCTGTAGTATGCCTGAAACGCAATCCAGCCCACAAAAGCAACTCCGAATATAAGGAGTTCCAAGACTGGCATGGCAAAGAGGATGAAGAGGAAGAGAACAACCCCACTTACTATCATCCAAGGAATGACCCCGATGAAGGACTTGAGGTATGATTCGTCACTCGCCAAGAATCTCTGAAGGCCAACTAGTGCCAGGAAGAGTGCTATGAGAAAATAGATGGGCCAGACTCCGGCTACGAAGATGAAAACCGGGAGAAAAGGAGCGACAACGCCTGGACCATAGATTGCAATTAGCGTTACTCCAATTCTTCCTAGGATAGAGATGACAAAAGAACCGATAATGAAGAGTATCGTCAGCCATCTCAGTCGTCTGGATGCCCAGAATAGCTTGAGTCCTTCAATGAAGCTTGTCAAAATGGGAATGTCCATCTCCATATCCTCCAAGGGTCTTATCGTTGCAGCTCAGGTTTGCTTTTATTTCTACGCTCTTGCCTCCGTAAGAACATGAACAAGCTCCGCCTCTAGTGTTGATTTCACTGTCGGCTTTTCGATGATTGTGGCAACTCTCTCTCCTTCTGAATCGAAGATCTCAATCCATGGGATTGCAGTCGCTCCCCATTCCTCAATCTCCGGTGGCGACGGTGGGATTCTCCACTGGTGCTCGGGGTCCAGAGGGGCCGTTTTGACATTTCCGAAGACCCGGACATCCAACCCGATTTGTTCCTCCAGCTGCATGAGGACTGGAATTGCATTCCTGCAGTCTTTGCACCAACCCGCACTCATGGCGACCAAGGTGAGGCCGTCAATCAGACCTCTCAGCTCTTCAGTGCTCGATGCGTCGAGTTCGTATTCTTGATACACTTCATAGAATGAGTCGCGATGTTTGTCGTCCAAGCTCTTCATATACTCAGCCGCAGACTTCGTCCGGCTTCTGATATCCTTGAGGTCTGCCATATCGAGCTATTCTCGTCGTCCGTCGCCTCAAAAAGGATTCTGTAGGCACACGGGGATGCTTCTGCGATGCATTGATTTGTAGAGATTGAGTACATCGCCTTAACCCTGAAAAGCAACGTCTTGCGAGTAATAACCCCTGTACTGGAAGGTGTGTATCCTGGCAGCAGAGGTCTACAAGGCAATAGTTCTTGGCCCTCCAAATGTAGGAAAGAGCTCTCTGATTAGAAGGCATCAGGTTGGAGAGTTCTCTGAGACCTATACTGCCACTATCGGCGTGGACATGAAGGTAACGACCTTCAATTTCCCTGATGCCTCAGTCGTGCTGACAGTCGTGGATATCGGCGGACAAGAGACCTTCTCAGGTCTTAGAAGCCGGTTCTTCGCTGGTGCCCATCACGTGATTCTAGTCTTTGACAAGACTGATCGGTCCACTTTTGACGTGATTCCCGAATGGCACGAGTCGCTTACTAGGAATGTCAATATTCCAGACCACTTGTTTCCAAGGGGCTCGCTCGTCGGAAACAAGGCCGACTTGGAGGACCGCATTCAAGTTACCACGGAGGAGGCAAAGCGGCTTGCAGATATCCTTACGCTTGAGTATTTCGATGCTAGCGCTAAGACTGGGCTGAATGTCGCAGAGATATTCATGCATGCAGCGTCTGAGTCAAGGCAGTTAGACAAGAGCCTCTCTCAAACATGATTGGGAGAACGTGTGCCAAGAGTTAATACCACCTAACCTATGACGCTTCTACGCTGCGACATTACGGAAGGTGAGGGATGAGTGTCAGAATCGATTGAACAAATCAAGATGCGGAAATGGACAGCAATCTGCCTGTTCCTTATTCTGGACGTATTACAGATACTCTTTGTTTCAATTGTCGATGTGAATGAGGAAAACCCATTCGTCGTGGGAGTTGATTTCGCCCGGACCAGTCCCCTCACCTCCGCGGCCCTGTTCGCCATGATTTGCATCTTGCAGCTTCTAATGGTCTACTACGTGGCCATAGCTATGCAACGAAATCCAGAGTTAATCCGGTTGTATCCAGATTTCGAGAGTCCAGAGGAGTGGCCTCTTCAATATTCAAGAAACCAGATAGTTGAGTGGACCCAAGAAGTGGCAGAGAAGTGCAATGTCTCCGTGGCAACTATCTATCTGATGAAGTCACCTCTTCCAAATGCATTCACATTCAGCCTTCCAGGACTGGGTTCCACTGTGGCCGTACACAGCAACATACTTGACATTCTACAGCCCGATGAAGTGAAGGCGATCTTGGCCCACGAAGTCGGCCACATATCAAACCGTGACTCGGTAGTCCAGATATTCGCAAGGATGCCGGCCTTCTTCGTTGACACAATCTATCTCTACATCTATCTAAGAATAGTGATGGGGGTCAGCAACGCCATCTTTCTGCATGAAGATCCGGTCATGGCAGGAATCAGAGTAGGGATGCTTCTCGTCTTTTTCGGCTTCTCTCGATTCTTGTCCATTATTACGCAATACGTAATGCAGAAGGCGTCCCGTGAGGCCGAGCTCCTGTCGGACTACCATGCAGCAGAGATGGTGGGAGTCGAGCCAACGATCAACGGGCTAGTCCGGCTCGGGCAGAGGTCCGAAGCTGTCACTGCCCTCATTGATGAGATTCGATGGCTTGAGTCTCTCAACCCCGAGCGCAGTGGGGATGTAACAAGAAAAGAACTGCTAAGGATGATTGAGTTATACCCACTTGATGGCATCGATGAGAACAATGCACGAGAGGTTGCACCATGGGTGTTTCTATCCACTCGACTCAGGCACATGAGGGATGTATATGGCCTAGACCTCTCTGATGCCCAGATCAAGAAGGCCGTGGAACCTGCAATGGGCGTAATAGAAGAGAAACGTCCAAAGAAGGAGGAAGAAACAGCGGACAAGAAGGAGCCCGGGACCGTTGACTGGCGCACTGTTGACTATGATGGAGACCGCAGGCTGTCTGCTGATGAACTGAACGACCTCTTGGAAATCCTACGAGCTAATCCGAAAAAGCTGATGTTTGACAGCGAGGTAGGGATGGACTTGCTTGCTTTAAGCCATCCTGATTTTCGCAGACGAGTGCTGACTATTGCAGATGCTTTCGGCCTATGATTCGACTGGGACCAGGCTCTCTTTTTCTGCCGGACTCAGGCCCCGAAACGCAGAGATGATTCCGGCTAGAAGAGCTAGGATGCAGAATGTCCAGATTGTCCATTGAAATGATTGCGCGTACGGTGCACTAACCCGATATGCTTGGAAGACTGTGGTGACAAGTGCGGTGCCCACTGAGAAACCCGTCGTTCTTGCAATGTTTGTGAGTGCGCTAATCACGCCCATGTATTCTCGCGGAGCAGAAGTCATAATGAAGTTCCCATTTGCCACCGAGAAAGTTGACAGTCCAAAACCCATAATGACAATCCCGATGATTATCAGCGGAATGTTTGGAACTGAAAGCCCTATTAACAATAGCCCGGCAAGCTGCACTACAAGTCCGAATACTGTCTGATACCTTGCTTTGACCCTCTCCGACAAGAGGCCAGCAAAGGGTCCTACTACCGAGATCACTATTGGGTGTGCGGTGAGTACAAGTCCAGTCATGGACTGTGTGAGCCCCAACTCTTCTTGGAGGAAGAAAGGAAAGAGGAAGCTTAGTGGGACTATTGCCATGTATGAGAATAGTGCTGAGAAGATGCTAGAAGATATGCGCCTGTCTGCAAGTAGACCAGCGGGTACAATCGGGACTGAAAACCTCATCTCTCTGATGACAAACGCCACGAACGAAACGGCTATGATTGACACCCATATCGTCGACACCGTCAGGTCTGCTGTTGTCGCAATAGAAACGAAGTAGATCAGAGTGAAGAGGAAAGTGAAGAACAGCCCAGCACCGATTGTATCGAATGTCGTTTCCTTCACGAGTTCAGTTTCTGGAACTACCTTCTTGACAACCATGAATCCAACAAGGCCGATTGGGAGGTTGATGAGGAATATGCTCTGCCATCCGAAATACTGGCTGAGTATCCCACCTACAACAGGCCCGAGGCCCAGAGCGGCGGCCAAGACAATCGAGTTCAATCCAATTGCTCGACCCCTATTCTGACGGGTTGTGAAGTACGTGACCAAAGCCAATCCGTTTGCAGTCATCATACTCGCGCCGAGTGCCTGAAACACTCTCGAAGACACTAGGGTAATCAGGCCTGGACTTAATGCGCAAAGAAGTGACCCTGTGATGAAGGCCAGCATTCCTGTTTGGAAGACTCTGGTCTTGCCATATCTGTCTCCCAGCTTGCCCATCAGAGGCATGAATGAGGTGATGACCAGAAGATACGACAGGACAATCCATTGAATCTCTATCATTGTGACTCCCAGACTTCCTGCCATCGTGACAAGTGATACATTGACAATCGAGGCATCAAGAGCGCCTAAGAATATTCCAAAACTAGTGGCGCCAACAATCCTGTAGGGGCCGGGCAATGTGGGCCCGGCTGAGTCTGAAACCTGTTGGCCTCCAATATTGGTCATTGACGACAGCGCCTCTGTAGGGAAATTACCCGCCTGAGTGACACCCCTCAATTAAGGGTATGGCTCTGCCCACAGGCAAGGTGTCGGAAGTGTTTTCTTCGCTTGTGAAACGTCTGACATATGGACGACTTCTCCCAGCTTCACAAGAGTGCAAGACATGACGTTCGCGTATGTCTTCAGGTCTGGACAGAGTTACTTCGAGAGAGTCAGGGGGAACGACTCGACTTCGCATACGCCAAGGGGTCATCAGTCAAGAAGTGGGAGTCTGCAATCGACTATGTTCCTGTCTTGAGCGATGTTGACGTACACGTTCACCTGACAGATGGCAGAGGGCTATTCGCAGCCGAAGACGATCCTTTCGTCGCCGCAATGGAGATTTCGAGAGAATTCGAGAAGAGGTTCTATGAGAGAGACCCTGAGCCGCTACACTTTCCCAGGTCCCAAATAGTTCTGTTGAACGATGCTCTAATGCAAGAGAGGTTCTCGCCACCGAGGCTAGATGATATTCAGCCCATAATAGGCCAACCTCAATTCTCCTACACGCCCTCTCCTGAGGTGATACGTAACCATGATAGGCTGAACCTACTCGACCTGAGAGAATTCTTGGACACAGTACCCATGAGAACGCTTGATCGGGCAGGGTTTGACTACTGGTCCCTGATTAGATACATGACGTGGAGGGTCGCTCCATCTCCGGTTCGGTTGATCACGCAAACACACGATGATCCCATGGAGGTATGGACATGGAACCGTACGAGAATCACCGACGTACTGAAGGCGTTGGGCTATGAAACCCTTGAACAACACTACAGAGGCTTCTATGAGGCTGGCTGGCGACTCTTCCTGTCGCAGTTTCGAAGCTCGGATGACTACCGTGGAGTCGTCACGAATGGGTACTACGTTCTGAAGGAGTGTTGGGAGCAAGCCAGTTCCTAGTTTTCGACAGTAGCTACCCAGCTTGTTTTATCTAAGTGAAACCACGAATGGATAGACTTCCATTCACTTGAGGAGGATTCTGCTTGCGGCCATACAGGACACTACCCACCCAGAAGCTAGAGAAGAACGAGTTCAGGGACGAGGATGACGCGATTGCAGTCGAAACCGCCTTAGAACTCAGACTTGAAAAGGAGTTCATCGCCGCATTTGTGTGTAGTCCTGGTTTTGAGGAAGAGCTTGCGCTTGGCTATCTCCTATCTTCGGGGATTCTAGCCTCTCATGAAGATATAGCCAGCATCAAGTGCATGAACAACGCCTGTACAGTGATGCCAAAGGAGGGATCTTCGATTGGGTCACGCGTGCACCCTGTACATGTAAGGCGAGTTGTTACCACAGAGTGCTCAGCTCCCGAGATTCTTCAGCAATTGAGAACTGCATCTGGGATACCAAGACTTGATTCTGCTCCTTCAATCCCAACTGGCACTCTGTTCCGTGCTGTGAGGTTGACTAGGGACTCACAAGAGATTAGAAAGAAGACCGGGGCCACTCATGCGGCACTGTTGATGGATGTGTCGAAGCAGAAGCACTCCATAGTCGAAGACCTTGGTCGACACACAGCTGCGGACAAGTGCATTGGACTGGCCGTAAGGAGTGGTTTCAAGCTTGAGTCGTCTTTCATGTTGACAACTGGGCGTCTTACCGCAGACATAGTGAGCAAGTGTGCTTGGGCCTCAATTCCGTTGCTGGCATCTGCGGCAGTGGCTACAGACGCTGCAGTCAAGTTCGCTCAGCGTGGAAATATCACTCTTGTCGGATCACTTCGAGGTAAGGGGATGAGAATCTACAACGAAGGCGCTGCAGCGCTGATAGTTTCGGAAGACTCTTCTTGATGTTTATCAATCGGCACCACGTGCACAAGAGTGGTGAGGCGTATCCTTCTTCTCGGTCCAAGTGGTTCAGGAAGGTTAACCTTTGCAAGGGCACTTGCTGATTGTTTAGACATCCCATGGATCAATCTTGATAACCGCTACTGGAAGGTCGCCCTGATGTTTGGCACCTTGGAGCCTAGAATCAGATATTGATAGGTGAGAGAGGAGATGACAAAAGAAAGCTCAGTTCCTGTCATTTCCGAAGTTGAAGTCGTTGAGGCTCCTCCTGTCAGCCCAATTGTAGGTCTGCTCGGCATTCTTCAGATCCTGGTGGGGCTTATTGGCGTGGCCTATGGAGTGTGTTTGCTTGCCATTGCAATCAATAACTACTTCTTGGGAAATGTGGGCATTACGGCAGTTCTTGGGGTGGTCGTGCTTAACATTGCCCCCATAGTCTTCGTAGGTGCGCTCTTGGTCAATGTTGGGAGGTCGGTCCGAGCGCTTGAAGTTTCCATATTTCCTTGGGTCATGTACGGCAACCTGATTGCGCTTGCCTTGTACCTACTAGTGGGAGGCGCGGCCTTATGGCTAACGCTGGGCAACCTCATTGTCATTGTCCTTCTGATGACTCCCTGGGTACGTGCACAATGGTGGGAAATCTATAGGGAGGACATGGGTCCTAGGATGAAGGAGTTCCGATACTCACTGTTTCTCATTCGACGGAGTCCCTTGGTCATGCTAGGCCTGTCTATCCTAG
>JBHLPB010000001.1:0-34735 GCA_048939905.1 Promethearchaeota archaeon | reverse complement strand
TCATATGCAGCGTCCTGTAGAATGATTCTGATCTGCAACTATTCCAGTAGAATCATTCCTCCAATCCAGTCAAGGTGTGCAATATTCAGGTTTCCGCGTCTGGACAGTGATGCAATCGGGGGAAGGGTCCAGTTCATTGCAAAGAAAGAGAAGGTAGCTCTTGATGCAACCGGAAAGGATGCCATCCTGTATCTTGCAGAAGGGGATATGAGAGCTGCAATCAATCTCCTGCAGGCGGCCTCTTCGACCGGAGATAAGGTTACGGAAACAGTGGTTTACGCCATAGCAGGAAAAGCTAATCCAAAGGCAATCAGAGACATGTTGGACCTTGCAAATGAAGGAAACTATGAAACGTCACTTGAAACGCTCAGAAGCTTGATCTATCAACAAGGAGTTTCTCCGGTAGATCTGGCCAGACAGATGCACCGAGAGGTGCTGCGAATGGAGATTTCAGTGTCAGAAAAGATGGCGATTCTAGAAAAGACTGCGGAGGTTGAATTCCGAATAGGAGAGGGAGCTAGTGGTGAGATTCAGATATCCGCACTTCTAGCATATATCGGACTGGAGCAGAGTCAGCTATGAGGAATGACAATCTTCCTTGGCCGGAGAGGTATAGGCCAGAGTCTCTGAAAGAGGTGGTTGGTAACACAGCATCAGTCAAGGGGCTCAGAGATTGGATAGAGTCTTGGGTCAAAGGAACGCCTAGTGTCAAGGCAGTATTATTGATTGGTCCGCCTGGAGTTGGAAAGACAGCATCCATCGGTGCTCTCTCCCGGGACTACGATCTCGAGCTCGTGGAATTCAACTCCAGTGACAAGCGAAACAAGGGCGTCATAGAGAATCATGTATGGAAAGCGGCAACTCAGCAGACACTGAATGGACGCCTTCGAATTATCCTTTTGGATGAGGTTGATGGTCTGTCAGGTACCAGTGACAGGGGCGGAGTCAATGCTATCCTGAAGATTATAGATGAAACTGGCCACCCAATTGTAATGACTGCAAATGACCCTCATAGTCCACGTCTACGCAGCTTGGTCAAGAGATGCAAGGTGTTCACCTTTGGCTCTATTGAACCTAAGCATATGCTAGATGTGTTGAGAAAGATTGTGGCCACACAGGGAGCTGAGTTGGCCGAGGACAAAATGGAGGAGATTGTGGAACAGTCTGGTGGTGACCTTCGTGCAGCGATCTCAGACCTTGAAACTGTCTTGATAGGAGAGCATCTACCGGAAGAAATACTGTCATCCAGAGACATTCGGCGTGATGTAGAAGAGGTCTTCCGTCGCCTCTTCATGACAACAGACCCTAGTGCGGCCAGACAAGTAATTTCTGAGTTGGATGTGGATCACAGAGAGCTGTTGCTGTGGCTTGAAGAGAACGTTCAACTCCACTTATTGACTCCAAGAGAGCTGGAGCTTGGATTGGAGTTTCTCTCCTTGGCAGACCTGTCCTTGGGAAGAATCATTAGAGGGCAGAACTGGAAGCTGCTCGCATATGTCTATGACTTCTTGTCCGCCGGGATTGCTACAAGCAGAACAGATACGCCCTACCGGAATGTTCAGTACTCTAGACCGGCATGGCCACTGCTGATGTGGCAGGGTAAGAGGACACGCGATAAGCAGAAGGACCTCCTCGCAGCCTTATCAACAGTCGCAATGGTTTCAAGGGATAGAGCTATTCGTACATACGGGAACGCTATGGCCGAGATTGTCAGGCGCAGCCCAGGATTAAGAAAGACCTTCTCCAATTGGCTTGGGGTCAAGGGAAGTCTCTTAGACTAGAGAGATAGTCGTTGTTGACAGCTGCAAGCGTCAGCTTGAACCTGTCAAGGAATCTCAGATGGTCACCAATATGCTTGTGGATTCTCTTTATGGCAAATTCACTGGGTTTCATCCGCAATGAAACGACAGTTTCCACCAGCACAAGGTTCTCAGGTGGTGCTGGTCTAATCCCACTAGGAATCGCACTTTGTCCCGAGAGGATATCAGCTGTAAGAGAAGGGCTCGATTTCCCTTCTCCAATCTCCTGCAGTAAGGACACCGTCTTTCGTACGAGTTTCCACAGGAAATTGGTTCCGAATAGGTCTAACACGAGTGTCCCATTGTGTTCAATCAAGCATGCATTGAGAATTGTTGCTGTAGTTGGCCGGTTTCCATCTGGTTTTGCGAGTTGGTGAAAGTTATGAGAACCTAGGATGAGCTGCAATGAGCGACGCATGGGTGGTATATCAAGGGTCGACAAGGCGGTATCAAAGTAGTATCTGTAATGGCGCATGAGCGCATCGAATCGTGGTCGGAAGTTAATTGGGGCTGGTGCATACGCCCAGAGTGTGATGTCCCATGGGAGGTGTCTGTTGATTCTATCTATGTCCAGGCTCTTCTCAGTGACGATTTGGACAATCTGACCTATGCTGTGGACACCCCGATCCGTCCTTCCTGCGAGTTGAATTGTCTGAGTAGAATGAGAATGCCCGCTCCACTTGTTCACGGCCTCAATCAGTTCACTCTGTATGGTGTTAAGTCCTGGCTGATACTGTGATCCATGGTATCTCCCTCCAAGATAGCACACGCGGGCAACATAGGAAGTCAAACACGCGACCTCTCCATTATGACTGCCATAGACCGAACAGGTTCCTAAGTGCCCGAGCCCGATGGTCTTCAATACGATACCGATAGATCTTGATTCTTCCGAACATCTTCTCTTCAACAAGACCCGACGTAATTAGCACCTCAAGATGCGATTTGGTTGAGCTATGGTTTAATGAAACCCTCCTGCAGAGTTCCGATATGTTCAACTCGCTGGAGGTGGCTAGCTCTTTCAGAATCTTGATTCTGCCCCTTGACGAGAATATCTCCTCAATGGATACACGCGACGGATTTTCAGAGTTACTGGTAATTGTCAGAAACCTCCTGTTTCCCGAGCAGCTCCAGTAAGTAGTGTTCCAGCAATTCCGCAGGCACATCTGACAAGCCTATGAGTGTTGTTTGGCCTCTCTGACCGACCCCTGATCGTTTTGTGTCAACCAATCCATGAGAATTCAAGTCCTGAACCCATTCCCAGACTTGGGTGTGAGCTCGTGGTTCCTCATTGTACTCCTCGCATACGGACTGGTACATCTCCTCCAGTTCGCCCATCGTAATGTAGGCGCCTCGATTCTCCTTCAGCTGGCGTGCAGCCGCTAGTAGAAGAAGACTATTCTGTTTCGGCAGGGTCGTGAATATCTCCTTTCTTAGCTCTGGATGAGTGTCTGCTTTGGCCTTTCTTGCGTAGTCTGGAATCACCTTTCTGGAATCTGTACTGTCAGCTTGTTTTCCCGCTCTCCATAGAAGCTCAATCGCGTAACGAGCGTCTCCCCGGTCTGAAGCGATATCGCAAATCAGCTGAAGTGTTTCATCCATGACTGCGTTCTCTCTAAATGCCATGTCTGACCGTTCTTTCAGAATATCGTAGAGTGCTTCGGAGCTATATTGCTCAAAACGAACTATGTTGCGCTGAAGTGTGCTAAGTGTGCTTGAGTCCAGTATGTCTTCGCTCAAAGGGATTTTTCGTCCAATACCAATCATTGAGAGACGTTGTGGAGCGTTCAATCGGTCGTCCATGAGTCTAGTGAGATCGTATAGTATGTCGGCACCACGTTGACGGATAAAGTAGTCAAGCTCGTCAAGCATCAATAGGAGATAGCGGTCTTCTTCGTCTAGGACTTCAACAATCATTTGAAGGAGTTCTTCTGGTGAGTGCCCTCGACGAGGAAACCTTGGTTTGAACTCCCTGAGTATCCTCAGGTAGACTAGGTATGCGCTCTTACTTACACGGCAATTGATGTGGAGCTTATGTAGTCTTATGCCACGCCGCTCAGCGGCGTGAATCATCTGTTCCGCAAAGCGCTTGGTGACAGCAGTCTTCCCGGTTCCAACGGGCCCCTCGATTATGAACTTCTGACTCGTACGACCAGGAGACGTAATGAGTGTCTTGAAACTCTGTGCGAGGACTTTCAGCTCGGATTCTCGATGTGGTAGTTTCTCAGGTACATAGTCTATGGACAGTAGCTGTTCAGACTTGAATACACTTTGCCGACTCAGTTCGTCTTCAATGTAGTCGTGAGTCACGAGTCATCACAGCCCAACGATAGCTGGGTCCGCGAACCTTAAAAGAGTTGCGTGGAGTGTTCGATTAAAAGTACATTGACAGGGGAGGTTGCCGAAAGTAATAGTGGCGAGTTCTTAACTCAAGATCCATATCATCGTCCGATTGGACTCATTGGGGTCATGTTAGTCATCACTCGCCGCTGGTCTATAACATGGCTTCGGCCTTAAGTTTCACTGAAAACGTGGTGCGACTGCCGGGACTTGAACCCGGGTTGGAAGCTTGGGAGGCTTCCGTCCTAACCAAGCTAGACTACAGTCGCCGGACACCTCACACGGATGTCGTGATAAAAGAGTATCGTTACTCTCTTCCACAGAATGATAGTTAGGTGGTGTCGAATGTCAATCCTTATCTTGAACTTGGGACACCGCGCATTCCCTAGAGAGATGTTTAGTGATGTCCCCTAAAGGCGCAAGAACAGACTTCTGGCAGGGAAATCAGGCATGTGCGGAAGCTGCAATTGCGGCAGGTTGTACATTCTTCGCTGGATATCCAATCACGCCGGCCTCTGAGATTGCAGAGATCATGGCCTCTCGTCTTCCACAGGTTGGAGGGACCTATCTACAGATGGAAGATGAGATAGCAGCAATCTCTGCGGTCATCGGTGCTTCGTGGGGAGGAGCACTCTCAATGACGGCAACTTCTGGGCCAGGCTTCAGTCTTATGCAGGAAAACATCGGATATGCAATAATGACTGAAACCCCATGCGTAATTGTCAATGTACAAAGAGCGGGCCCTAGTACTGGACAAGCCACAAAGGTAGCTCAGGGAGATTTCATGCAGGCCGGATGGGGAACACATGGGGATCACGAGAGTGTAGTGCTGGCACCTTGTTCAGCACAAGAAACCTACGAGCTAACATTGCGTGCATTCTTCTTGTCAGAGAAGCTGAGACATCCAGTGATATTGTTGTCAGATGAGGTCGTGGCACACTCCCGTGAGAAAGTCATGATAGACTCTGACCGGGATGTCAGAGTGAAGCGTCGCTTCGCCAGAAGCGGAGAGCCGCCTTACGGTGGGACTGACAACGGAGTATCAATAATGCCTCGGTTCGGCGATGGACATGACTTGTTGGTCACTGGATCAACGCACGACGAATTGGGTTTCAGGAAAACCGCTGATTCTGAAACTCACAGCAACCTGATTCGCAGGATCACTGGGAAAGTTCAGAATGAACGAGAGCTCCTGACTGACGTAGTGGTGTCTGGACCGGAATCAGCAGATTGGGGAGTCGTTTCGTACGGGTGTACGTCCAGGTCCGTTGAGGAAGTCATGACAAACAGTTCTGTGAAAATCAGGTCCCTCAGGTTGAGAACGCTCTGGCCTTTCCCTGATGCTGAGCTGGCAGAGTTCGCGGGGTCCGTCGAGTCTTTGCTGGTACCTGAACTGAGTCTGGGCCAGCTCTCTCGGGAAGTTTCGCGGGCCGTGGGTAATTTGGTGGATGTTGTATCGCTGACTAAGATTGGAGGCGGACGGATGATAGAACCAAGGGAAATCGTCGAGAGAATCACTGGTTCTGTCTGAATATTCGACGGGAGTTGGTTGGATTCTAACATCTGCGGCGACTCATAGTCATCTCCCACAACGACGAGAATGCTGGTGCGCATCCAGACCACTACTGGCACTGATATATTGGCCCTTCCACACCAAGTACTCTCCACATCCACTACCATGTCATGCAAGCCTGGAGAAACCGAACTTGGCAGGAGGACTTCCACAGGAGATAAGACGCCTACGTTCTCGACATAGGCTACAGGAACCGTCAGATTATCAACCCATAGACTGAGGTTGGTCATGATCACAGACTGACTGTTGTCATCTGTTATATTCAGGGCTATGCCGAGTTCTTCTGCATAATACGCCACCGCCATATCCATTTGGACACTGATTGTGCCGTATACAAACACCTCGAAACTGGAGGGTTCCGTAGGCTGATACGACGTGTCTTCAATCTCAACTGTAACTGTGTGTAGACCAAGAGAAGCGCCTTGCTCAATACTGAGGAGAATCTCAGACTGTGTGTTGGCATTGACTGAAGTGTACGTGTCGAGTTGTCCTTCTGAATCTCTGAGCAGTATCGGAATAGACTGGTTGAGTAACCACTCGGAATTCACATCCAAAGCAATGGATACGTTACCTCCACGTTGTGCATCCCAGCCCGATTCTGTTGACGTAATTTGTACAGGCCGAGGTAGGACTTGGATTGCAATGCCTTCATACTCGGTCATGTACAGGGGATTGTTTGCAGTGAGGTTGACATGAGAAAGTCCAGGTTCTGTTTCAAATGGGATGGATACATGATAGATTCCACTTCCGATGTGAATCATGGTACCTGCCGAGAAAGCAGTTTCCCACAGGATTGTGCTATCGGTTATGGGTACTCCTTCTCTATTTCGCTGCTCTGCAGAAATGTCAACGAATTCCACTTGAGCCCCGTCTGGAGTCTGACAATGTACCGAAACCGGCGCGGCAACCACTGTCAGGTTGGAAGAAGGTTGTGTCACCGTGACCGGAAATGACTCTGAGAAGGGAAGAAAATCCTCGGTTCCATTGCTTGATAGCGCTAGGGTGTAATCCCCTGGAGGTGTCATTGAAGAATTCCAGTTGAAATCAACCATACCATCTGAAGAGGTTGTGGTCTGTTCCTGGAACAGCTGAACCATGAAGGAATCGAGTAGTGTAACTGTTACGGGTGAATCCGCGTATGTAATAGTGTCATTATGTGTAGAGGCGATCTTGAAGACCAGAGTCGTATTATCACCGGATTCTAAGCTTAACGGTGAAAGTGAACTCACTTCTAGAGATCCTCTTGTGATGTTTATCTGGACCGTATCGCCGTTTCCCTGCGAGTATGAGTCATATATTTCAACAGTGAATATGACGTATGCCTCTGTGCCTCCAGGACCAGGAGAGGTGTCCTCAGGTACTATTGTGTAGGATGAGTTGAAGAACTGCGCTTCGGTGGATGAAGGAATGAAGTAGCTATCGTCAGACACTGGACCTTGATCGGTTGTAACAGCAAAGGAAACGTAGCACCATCCTTGAGAGCTGAAATCTGCTGTCAACCTAGCGACCATATTGATTGTTTCTCCGACCTCATACACTAGCTTGTCCGGTTCGAAGTAGTCAAACTCGAAATAGTATGCGCATACGGGTGTGACTAGGCACAGTAGAACAGAAACCGAGGCAATGAGTGCAATCAGCGGTCTTTTCTCCAAGTGGCCCACCGCAACTTGGTGCTTGTATTCCCTAAAAAACGCCACATGATTATAGCGACAACTTTAATTCAAGACCGACTGCCCTCTGCTTCTGAGGAATTGGAGCGTCTGAGTACTATGGTGGTCAGGCTAAAGAATACCATAATCGAGTCCATTGAGGACACTGAAACTAGGAAACTGAAAGTCTTGAACATGGTCAGCAAGGAGGAGGGGGCCAGAGTAGTTTTGGAGCTTCCAGAAGTCCTTTGTGACACAATGAGTCCCAAGGATGAAGTCACCATAGTGATAGACTCCAAGCCAATTACAAGAGGCCCAAATGCGAAGCTGTATGCGGAAGGAAAGGTATTCCGCATCAAGGAGGATGCGGGTCTGGAAGTCGTTGGTGCGATTGGAGGCCTAAGACTGGTTCTTACAATCAGCAAGCCAGCCGCATCTCAGAGGAAGACATTCGACTCGGATAAGTTCCTTCTAGCGATTATATGATAGGTTCATCCTGACTGGTCAAACCAGTCAGGATACTGATTGAACAGCCGACTGTTGGTATCAGTGGAAGATAGAGAGGCCATATGAATCGTGCATCGAAATAGGCGAAGAACAGACCCAGAAGGGCCAAGGGAAGTAGTGATACGAATCCTAGCAGAGCGTCCCTCTTTGCTGTTCCCCAAGATTGGCATTTCTCTCTTCTGAATGTAATCAGGAGGATCGTCATCGGCAGAACAAACGTTATTCCTATACCTCCTGCAACCTGAATCAATCTCAATGATGATTCAAAGATGCCAAGATGGAAATGAAGCGAATTTGCCAGCCCACCAAATATCAGAAACCTGAGGGCCAGGTGAAGTGTCGAAGCTGGTACGACTATCCAGAGTTTCTTGACTCCTACCAAGAAAGCCGTCTTAAGGTCAGACTCCAATCTTGAATCGTCAATTTCCCTCAGCACATAGTACAGCCCTATGAAAAGAACCACTTCCTTCACAATGACTCCAAAAAGAAGCAAGGTCATAGCAAACCAGTCACTCTTCCCTTCGATTTGTCCTATGACAACCAGCAGCATTATGAGAACGGCGAGTGCGTCTACTAGGGGCACAGCACCATAGTAAGCAACTGGGAATGACACGGTGCAAATGGCCGCTGCCAAAAAGGCCGACCTTTCATCTAGGTGGTAGTTCTTCACGTACCTGAACATTCCAAGACTGATTAGGCACACGAAACCAAGATTCAGAGTAGAGAGTATTAGGAAAGAGTCCAGTACTCCATTTAGTAGTGACACCACCACGGGCATTACAGGTCTTAGTGCGAAGGGAGTAGAAACGTCTTCGAGACTTCCGATACCATCGAAATAGTCGATATAGCTGAGATAGGCATAGCTATCAGGATAGACGTGACCGAATCTTACCATAGAAGTCACGCAGGCAAGGACAATCAAAGCAATCGCGTATTTGTTCATGGTAGTATCGGTCTGTTTCCTTCATCTCATACTTAAAATCGTAACCTAAGAGGGTAGGATTGGTCATCTCCAGTGATTGTCACCGAATAGTTACGGTGACCCCTCTTTCTGTCAGTCAGGGCCAGAATCGTCGACTGTGAGATATCAAGAGTCCATTTCAGCGAACATTGTTTCCTAGGAAACGTACTGGCACCTGCCTGAAATCTAGTTAGCGATAATGTGCACGTTGTCTTTGGGTGTGGTCTTTGATTGATGAAACATTCGAGGCTATTCAGAGCTCATCGTGGTCTTGTCCTGACTGTTCAGGACTGCTAGTGGTGAACCAGGGGTACATAGTCTGTGCAGAGTGCGGACTGGCCATTTCCAGAGAGTATGTCCTGCCCACTTATCAAATGGGCGAGGAACGGCACAGTGACAAGCCTGATGCAACTGTCTATGTTTCCTTGGGTAATCGGATGCACATCGTGGATGGACTTGGAAGCTACATTGGTTTTCACAAAGAGAAGTACTTTCAGGATGCACAGGGGCAGACTCTATCAGCGAGATCGCAAAAGAGATTCAAGCGTCTAAAAGCGGTCTATAGTACACGAATAAGAATAGGTAGAAACGAGGCAAAATACAGGGCTCTCCGAACGCTCAATCATGTTTCGAAGTTGTTGATGTTGAGTGAACAAGTGCGTGATCGTACTGCATACCTCTACAAGAAGATAGTCACGGAAGCGTCCACTAAGATTACGAACAACATCCTACTCATTGCAGTATGTCTGCTTATGGCTGTTCGTGAGTACAAAGATGGTGCACCGATAACGCTGGATGAGATAGCTAGTACATTCGAGAAGTGCGGCCATCGGGTGAATGTCAGAGCTATAGTCAGAGAAGCATTGAAGCTCAAATCACTGACAGGCATTGCTCCTCAGATTCGTCGTCCGGAGGACTATGTACCAAGAGTTCTCTCGATGTTGATGAATAGCGACAAAGTCGTAAGAAAGATACGGGCTCGGGGTTGGGACTTGAGAACCTATGAGAACGCACTAAGGGACAAGATGCTTGAGATTCTTGGAATCATACCGGCCTCGAGAAGAGGCGGTCGGAATCCATTCATATTCACAGTTTCTGCGGCTTATGCTAGTGACCGATTGATTGCAGATGAGCACGGAAAACGCTCAGTACTCACTCAGAAGCTTACATCCGATGCGACGAAGGTAGCGGAGTACAGTATCCGTGATCACTTTGGGATGATGAAGAGGGAGATTGTTGTACTCACTGAGCATACTTAGGTATAGTTCTTGACTGACCCACTATGTGTCATCTGTCTGAGCTGAGAGAAAATGTCGAGATGTGACGTGGTTGTTTTCAGATGCCCGGAAGAAAGGTGCAAGGAGTGTCTAGACTCCTCGTTGTCCACATGCTCCAGACTTGCCTCTCTTACGAATGATAATCAGTCCAAGGCCGTGATGCTAGAGCCAGAAAAGAACTTGGTTCATGTGGGGGGTCTTGAAGAGCAGGTTCCGGTTGGGCCACCATGGAAAGGAAACGATTGGGAAACAGTCTTCATCTATGATTACGCTCAGCTGCTTGATTCGCATCTCAAGCTCATGGATGTCTACACCATTGGCCCCTATCTCTCTCTCTTCTTTGACAGGATTGGTGAGAGTGGCATCCTCCATAGAACTCACCCTTTGGTAAGAAGCCCCCTTGAATTTGGACTGCTGGACAGGCTCAGTGATGATCTACAGAAACTCACAGAGGGCATGCCAAGTGTCAGAATGGAGCTGTCAGAAAGACTTCAGCATGTATCTGAGTGTGTTTCAGCTAGAATTGTACAGACATTACCAGAAATAAGCGAAACTACGCGAGAGAGAATAGCGAACGTCGTAGCTGGTCGGACATCGGTGTTAGGACGGTTTCTTCCGATTCTGTTGGATGATGGAGTGGAGGAGGTCTATGTGGACCGACCTGGAGTTCCAGTCTATTTTGACCATCAGCGTTTCGGGAGATGTTCTTCTGATATTGTCATAGACAAGAACGACGTCGCGCGTCTGGCCACCCTGGTAAGAGCTGAAAGCAACCTACATCTGGACAGAAGGAATCCTTCACTCAAGACCAATCTCCGACTCTACGACGTAGCTTTGCGTCTAGCTATCAGTACGCCGCCACTAAGTCCCGACGGTGTGCATCTGGAGATTCGGCGAGCGAAGGAAACCCCATTCTCGATCATGAATCTTGTACTAAATGGAACGCTTGGGTTGAAAGCTGCCGCGGCCTTGGCGTTAGCTGTCGGTTCCAGATTTAACATAACCATAACGGGAGGTCCAGGTACAGGAAAGACGACCTTGCTAAACGCCCTAGATATGAGTACGCCATCAATGTGGAGGAAGATATACATCGAAGATGCGATTGAGAGTAGAGTCTTCTCAAATCACCACCAAGTCCGAATTCGGGTCGACCCCGTAGATGAGATTAGCAACAGGTTTGACAAGACGTCGGAGATAGTCAAGAGCCTTCATCGATCCCCTGACTATCTCGTTCTCGGTGAGATACAGACAGCTGAACACAGTGAAGCACTCTTCCAAGCTATCGCAGCCGGACTTAGGGTAATGCAGACATGTCACAGTGATTCTGCAGCAAGCCTCGTGGCTCGATGGACTTCAGGACACGGGATAGAGAAGACAAATGTGGCTCTGATAGATTTGATTGTCACAATGGAAAGACCGATACCCGGCAAGTCATATCGGCGAGTGAACCAGATTGTTGAGATCCGGAAAGAAGTTGTCGATGGGTTCCTTGTGTTCTCTGGCCTCAATACGCTATACGATTGGCGAAACCCTGAATCTGTCAGATGGGCGCAGGATGGTGCGTTCATGTTTCATGCACATCGGATAGGACTTGAAAGTCATGTTCCTGCTTATGAGGCAATTCTAACGTGTCTAGAACACGAGAGGAGCTCGTCATATGCAGGTCCCAGCCCCTCCTTGAGTGACCGTTTATGGGGAGAAGGCCACCCAATGCTGTCCCTGGGAATGTAGGTCTGTGTCCCAGTTTTTTGGGGCACTTAAAATACGGTTTTGGGGATTTCAGTTCAGGAGCGACTGTCAATGAACGAGAGAGACCTCATCGCAGACGAATCAGGTGGCCCTTTGGTGGAAGAGAGTCTCCTCTTGGGTCTTGCAGTGGTCACTGTGTCTATAGTCATCGCAGTTATCCTTCAGGCTACTGGTTGGGCACAAGACATCATAGGAAGTCTTCTACAGCTACTGGAGGACAGTTGGAGTAGTTTCACCAATCTGTTTCCCTAGTGCCATTCGATTATGACCGGTCTACTGCCTGAGAAAGGCCGTCCTTAGGAAAGCCTTATTTGTAGTCTTGAGGGAGCACTCCCGCTCCGGACTGGTTCCCATTAGCTCCGGTAGATATGTCATGAGAATCATCGTGATGTAGCCGTGTGTAGTCCGGCCCAGCATGGGGGACTCTCGATCCCCCGACCCGGGTTCAAATCCCGGCCGGAGCACCAGATTCACTTCTCTAGCTTATCAGGTGTTTCCGATATAGTGCTGGAATGCCGACAAGACCGACTGAAACACAGAGAGTCAGTACCAGACCTGGTATTCCAATGCCTTGTGCCGCTTGGAATTCTGCTTCAGACACCACGATAAGAGTGTGTCCCGAAGATGGATGAAGGTACTGCGTGCCGTCTGTGTAATGGTATAACCTATAGACACCCGCACTTGGGGGCATGGGAAGAATGAGTTCTGCTATACCGGATTGCGTGGCAACTGTGAATCCGCTGATGGCTAGCCATTCGTAGTTTAGTGTCACTCCATCCAATACTGTGCCATTCAGACATCTTATCATGAGATAGACCCGGACTTCTCTGAGTTCCGGACTGACTATGTAGTGTATCAGGTCAACCTGCACAGGCATTACTCTGCTCACAACGAGAGCATATTCAAGAACTGATGAAAGTTCATAGGAGGGCAAACTGCCGTTTATCTTCAGAAGTAGAACATACCGACCTTGGATTTCAGGGGCGAATAGTGTTACGTTCGCAAATCCGTGTGAATCAGTGATTCTAGATGGTAGAACTGTGTCGTTTATCCAGGCCTCGATAAGTCGATTCGGAAGGCAACTTGCGCTCGAGTTCAGCTGGACACGAAATGAGAGTCCTTGTCCGGGGGACGCATAGCCGTGAATGTTGGTTTCGATAATCGAAATGATTGGCTTAAGCCAAACAGTCACAGGAAGTAGTTGGGTTGTATTTGTGAGATAAGGATTCCCTGATACTGTGGCCATTAGATTTCTGATACCTGTTGGGCCTGTGAAGACATACTGGAATTCGGTGTTCGTGTATCCGAGCGGTACAGGAATGCTAATTGTTTCATTCGTGGATTCATCATGGATAGCGATGTGGACTCCTGGGATTGGTCTACCAAGTGAATCGTGAACCTCCAGCTGTATCTGAGATTCATCTCCAAGGATTGTGTAGTCTGGCAACATCATGGAAACCATGGCTGGGCTTTTCACTACAATGTCTACTTCAAGATAAGCGGCCGTATAACGCTCTGTGCCACCATACTCTATTCTTACTCTATGCGGACCTAAGCCCGACAAGTAATCAATGTGCACTAGTTGCTCAGTCACTCCGAATGGACTAGTTGTGGTACTGGAAAGGAAGTTCTCATCCATGAGAACACTCAGATTGGCATTAGGAAGGCCCTCACCCTCAGCACTCACATTCAACTTCAACCATAGGAACTCGTCTAGCTGGAGCTGGGTCCCATTCATATCCTGCAATCCGATTGATGTTAGAATCTGTTGTACTTCAACCATAATGAAATGCTCAGATCTGTTGTGATGTTTCGACGTAGCTGGTTCATAGACCACTTTGATTTCGTTGTTGCCTAGAGAGCACCAAGATGTGTTACAGCCTATGTTGAATATGACTTGACCAGTTTCATTTGTGTGGTCTGCAGCAAGTAGAACATCATCATGATAGATGGCTATCAATCCGTTCGCGATAGCTTCGCGTTGGTCATCGAAAAGTTCGACCAAGATTGGGATTTGGTCTCCAGGGTGGTAGATTTGTTGGGTGTATTCTAAGTCTATGTGCGTTGCTGACACAACTGTCACGGTTGTCCACTGACACGATGGAGCAAGAGAGAGTGTATCGTTGCCTTGGAAAGTCACATTGAGAAGGGTAGGACCAAGTGGGTGATTGAAAGTGAGATTCCAGTATATCAAGACGCGGCCATCGTTGTCTGTCAATGAAGAGCCTATGAACGAGTTAAGCAGACAATCGTAGAAATCCAAACGCTGCCCACTTACAGGCTCTCCGTAAGAGCCATTCTGAAGAAGTCTTGCACCGATAGGTACTAGACTCCCTCTTAGTACAATGGAATCCTCCTCTGCAATTGCATCCTCTGCATTTGTCAGTGAGAAGACAATTGACAGCGCAATTACAAGGATTACAGCTAGAGTAGGCCTCCTCAGGGGTAACACCTCGATGATCTTGCTGGGCATCATGGACCGTAATTACCAGATTACGGACTCACGGGGCAGTAAGATTGGGTCTCTGGTTTGTTCATGAGTCCACTCATTGGTTTTTAATCTCCTACAGATGCAGAAGCCCACATTTAGTCAGTTTGAGCATTGGTGGATAACGGGGGGAGTTCATATGTCAACAAGGAACACGAGTAGCTGGACGTATGATTGAGAGGAAATGCTCCATGCCTTGCCCTCGTATGTGGTGATGATGAATGTCTAGTGAGAATCTGCATAGGGAAGACATGAGAGAAGAAGCACATTGGGAAATCCATCCGAGGCTATGGCGTGGAATAGAATTGACTTGGATTCTGGGGACTGTGTGCTGTGCACTCTATCTCCTTCTTGTGTATGTACTCCCTCTGGCAGGTTTCGTGAATTCAGTGTCGATTCCATTCAGGTCTATAGTGGAGATCTTTGTTTGTGGAGTGCCTCTGTCCACGGGGTGCTTCGTGCTGACACAGAGATTGCTCTCAGAACAGACTCTAATGGAAATTGTCAACGATTTACTCGTTCTGCGACTACATCAGCACGTGGTTGCTGTGTGTTGCCTTGACATCACATCTGTTCCGGGCTCTGTCCGTATCGGAGAGAGTGAACGTCCAGAATACGATGCGGGTTTCCTGCTTGCACTGCGTGCCGGGATGGATGGACGTGTGAATATGACGTACGAGGTGGGCGTCTTGAATGGTGAACCCTATCTGCGTATCTTCATTACTGCATCGGGAAGGGCTCTAGATGAGATTGCTGAGTTGTTGAAGAGAGAAGCAACCCGGACGGAGGCAATTCTGTTAGCCTCCTTGAATAACATCGAACTACATCAGCTTAAAGGTGAGGACCTCAGAGAAGCGTCACTAAGACTGATTGATGCCGAGTTCGACGGCGATTCTGGCCTTTCTTTTGAAACGGATAGAAACGGCTTGATGGTACTCACAGGAGAACCACGTGTTCTGCCCTTGGCAGAGAGTTCCCAAGTGGGTACATTCATCTCTACAGCATTGAAACAGGGATGCGACGTGGTCTTCTCCTGTGTTTTCTCGAAAGCAAAGCCAGGAAGAGAGCAGAGGAGAATGGAAAGACAGTGGAGCACGATTCGTGAGAAAGAGAAACGGAAAGAGGACTCACTAGCTGATCAATCTAGGAAGAGGAAGCTCGTACGTCATTATGAAGAGATTCAAAGCAGTGCCGGCTGGTTTGACACGACTGTCCACATATTGATGAAGTCTGATGCCTCAGTACGCATGCAAGAGATTCAGGAACGGGTTACCGGACTAGTTCACTCAATATGGGGTGACGGTGACAACATTCGGTTGAAGAAAAAGGCAATTAGAAAGAAGACTGCCTTGCGAATGCTTCTGCGTCGGCACATGACACGACAGAGAATTCATGTTAGTAGGTTGGTCGCCTTTGTGAATACGCCCGTTCAGCAGTTGCCTGTGATAGCTGCTTCTCAAATTCCCGACTTCCCAGTACCTGCCAAGGAATTAGTAGACAATGAGTTGAAGATTGGCCAGGCTGTCTTTGGTGGGCGTCGTTTGAACATTGTCGGACTCAGGACGGAATGGCTGCGAGAACATGTAGCTGTCCTTGGAGCAACAGGTACTGGAAAGACAACTCTCGTCAAACACCTTATGGCAGAATTGAGCAGGAAGTCAAAGACACCTTGGTGGGTGTTTGATATCAAGGGATCTGACTATGTAGACCTCTTGGACGCATGTGATGGAGAGATACTTGTACTACGGCCTGGGATCGACTCATCGTTTGTGATGGACTTCATGGATTCCGAGGTCGACTCTCTCAAGAGGCACGCACATACGACATTTGCGATACTAAGAGAAGTGCTTACTGAGAGAGGAACCACCTCAGAACTATCCCCGGCAATGGAGAAGCTCTTGCGAAACGCAGTTCTTAGAGTTGCAGAGGAGCAGGAGAAAGGAAACTCGGTTCAGAGCCTCCTTGATGCAATCTATGATTTAGCAGGCAAGGATCGAATTGGTGGAATGACTCGTGATGCAGTAACGAATCGTCTGGAGATACTCTCACGAGAGCCACTTGGTTCGATTCTTGGCGGTGGGCCCAATGCAGTGAAGATCTCCGAGTTGATGAACAAGCGTGTGATTCTTGATCTTCAGCATGTTGCAAGAACAGGCGGCATGGAGGCCGCTAGACTGTTGTATAACTTGATTGCAAAGCGTATCTTCGACTACGCACTTCAAAGAGGCATCAGAGATGGTCTCCATCATGTGGTTGTTCTCGAAGAAGCCAGCAATCTTGTACCAGAGAGCTATGCTAGACATTCTGCCGCAGATGTGACTACAGGTGAGTCAATGGTTATGCTTCAGAGAGCAACTGGGCAGGGAGTCATAGTTGTTTCGACAAGACCCAACGTTTCTTCCAACATACTTGCGAATACTGCTACAAAGGTGACATTTCGTCTCCCATATGATAGCATCGTGGGTGCGAGATTCATGTCCCTCGACAATAGTCAGGAGAAGTATCTGAGAACAATGAAGCGTGGGAGAGCGCTTATCGTCATGCCTGGCATTGAAACCTTTGAACTAGCTACTTGGCCCTTTGCTCCAGAATCACGCAAGAAGGCACTGACTAGAGAGTCACTTGACTTGCCGGAACGACCACATTATGAAGATACGGCTGTTGTTGTATCGGAAGAAGCAGATTCGGAGGGGGATGCAAGTTCAGTCTTTGACAGATTGGGAGAACTAGGGTCGCATGTCGTAGCGTTTCTTGCATCAAGAGACTCTGCCACCCAAATTGAGATACAAGGGCTTCTGGGGTCGATTGATTCTAGAATGGAAGAAGAAGATATCCATGAGGTTATTCGAGATCTGGTGTCCTTGGGAACTGTTGATAGAGAAGCCCTTTCCCTAGTTCCCGGAGGTTTTGTGTTCACATTACCAGGTCGGGGCCTGCGGGCAGTAAGAGATGCAATTGCTGGCTATATCATGGACAAACTGGAGCTTTTCGGAATCAGTCGAGAGGAAGACATAGATGATGGATCTGGGATTCTGATTGAAGACAAAGCGATTCTGATATTGCCAGAACACGTGAAAGCATCATCTATGGGATTAATGCTTGACAAGACTCGCGAATATATGACAAGCCTAGGTAACAATGTAGCTGAGCTTATACTGATTGTGAGAGGAAGTGTGGTAGCTGCGAAGCTGAGGGAGATAATGAGTGGGTCGGAGGACTTCAATCCCGTGACAGTCATATCGGCCTTTCCGAGCTCACTGGACACAATGATTGAAAATCTGTTTCCGCGGGTGCTATCAGGTACTGAATCGACCGCATCATCTGAACAGGCAAAACTCGGCGATGACATTCCCAAGGCTGAACAGGTAGGTTTGATTGGAGCGATGCATGATATTGGATCAGCAACGAATCGTGCTATTCAGATGCGTCTGTGGTTTCAGCTAATCCAAGATTTTGTTGATTTGTCAGATGGCAAGATACAGTGGGACGTCCTGTTGGAGTTCATTGAAACAACTGCAATGCAGTCCGTCAAGGGGAACTCAACTCCACTCGGTGTTGAAGAAGGGAAACGCGCACTGACAGAATTGCTGGCCGATGAGGTCCTCATAGCTCTTCGTGTAGGTGAGAAGCCTAGATTTGTGAAACTCCATGAAGGGCTTTGGATTGTCAATTCTGCCATGTTGAAAGAGTTCAAGGATTCAGTCATAGGTGCTCTAGAGAAGGATCTTAGTAGACAAGGAAATGAAGTCGAACGGAGTCACGGATACTTTGATCTGTGCTACAATGATGTTTCGTATGTTATATTCCCAAACCAACAACAGCTGAATACCCTGCTCCATATTCATAGCGAGGTGGCATGCAGAACATGCAAGTCAACCCGAATAATCGGTGTGTTGACTGCTGCGGAATACTTGGAGGAAGATATGGTGATGCCAGAGAACGTCAAACTCTATGACTTCTCGGAATACCTCTCCGTCACAGCCGCCACTGGTTAGTAGACTATCGGGAACAAGAATCGAAGCGGGCTTTCTGGGTCTAAATCTGGATTCTCGTACATACTGTGGAAGCTCCAGAGAGTAATGATGAGAGACGATTGGAAACACCGAGGTTGAAGATAGCAATGTCGATATCTAGTTCAACCAGCGTGGAAATCTCATTGAGCTTCTTCTTCATTCCCCCAGTCACATCAGTAGCCGATGAAGGCCCGGTCTTTGCTATGATCGCATTCCATCTAGAAGTGTCAATGACTTCGATATGTTTGGCCTTCGGATTGACTCGGGGGTCATCCTCAAGGACTCCATCCACATCGGTTCCAATATAGAGTGCTCTTGCCTTCATTTCCTTTGCAAGATACACTGCGATTGTGTCTCCGCTTAGAATTGAAGCACCAAGTATGTTGTCGAAGCAGACATCACCGTGTGTTACTGCAACCAGCCCTGAGTCAAGGGTTCTCTGAATCATCTCGGTTGGGAAATCCGCAATCTTCCGGTCTTGCAGTGTCACCATGGTGAATGGAGGGAGTACGACCGCTCGGACGCCTTCACGGTTTAGGATCTGTTCAATCTCAAGAGAGAGAACTGTCATGCTATGACGGATTGGAGAAACTCCTTCTAACAGAACTTCTCGAATTGTTGATTTCTTTCCGAAACCATACTTGTGAGCCGCTTGGTGGCCGTGAGCGCCCCCCCCAAGTACAACAATAAGCTCACCATCGTGGGTTCGCAGTTCACGAGCGATGCGATATACGTTGTCCTTGTTAACTGTTGGTGGAGAAGATTCCTTGTGAGTTATGACTGATCCTCCCAGTTTCACAATCACGAGATTATTCAAGTCTGACACGCGTTCGCGTTGTATTGTACGGCCTTATGGACATTGCCGTTGGTATAGATAGGACTTCTCAGGTCAACACATAAGACAACCTTTTTATCCGAATCTAATTCCGTTGCGATGTCCAGCCTACCTATGGAGTGGACCTGGTTATGACTCAGAAAGCACGGATTAGACTGTCAAGCACAAGCACCGAACACCTTGATGGTGTTTGTACTCAAATCAGGCGTATCACCCGCAAGACAGGAGTCCGTATGTCTGGTCCGATACCTCTACCTACAAGAAGAATGGTCATTCCCACACGAAAGACTCCATGCGGACAGGGTTCTGAGTCTTGGGACAAATGGGAGATGCGAGTTCACAAGCGACTTATTGACATCGATGCAGATGAGAGAGCGATTAGGCAGATAATGCGGGTGCGGATTCCAGATTCTGTCTATATCGAGATTGAACTTACGGGCTAGGACGGTCCTGACTGAACACAAAACCCTTTTTGTGAATTCTTCCAGATGTGGCTTACCTATTTGTAGAGCTAGGAGTCCTTAGAATACATGTGTGGAATCATCGGCGTTGTTCAGAAACGTGGTCAAGTTGCACCATTTCTCCATCAAGCACTCAAGAGACTAGAGTATCGAGGTTACGACTCAGTTGGTGTAACAACCATATCCAATGGTCAACTCCACATGAAGAAGGACAAGGGAAAGATCGAAGAAGTACACAAGAAACTCAACCTCGATGAGATTCCCGGCTGCATAGGGATTGGACACACCCGTTGGGCCACTCATGGAATACCTTCCATGTATAATGCACATCCGCATTTTGACTGCAAGAACGAGATTGCAGTAGTTCATAATGGGGTAATTGACAACTTTCTCGAACTCAGAAGGGAGCTGACATCAAAAGGACATGAGTTCAGCTCAGAAACGGACACCGAAGTGATTCCTCACATGATTGAGGACTATGTTTCTGAGGGGTTAAACCTTGATGATGCTATCAAAGAGGTCACCCGTCGGATTGAAGGAACCTATGCAATAGTCGCTATGACATCGAAAGACGATGGCAAGATTGTATGCACGCGTGATGGCAATCCACTTGTGATTGGACGAAGAGAAGGAGCTACCTACGTATCTTCAGACATCCCGGCATTCTTGCCGATGACTAATGACATGATTCTGCTTCTGGATGGTGAAGTGGCGACCTTGACCGCTGAGAGAGCAGAGATTCGAAAGCTATCTGATGGGTCAGAGGTAGAGAGAGAAACCATCAAGATTAGCTGGACTGCGGATCAAGCCCAGAAAGGTGGTTTCCCACATTTCATGCTGAAGGAGATACACGAACAGCCGGAAGCAATTAGAAACACTCTTAGAATTCGACCAGAAATCATTCAGAAAGCAGCCAAGTTCATCGATACAGCGAGAAATGTCTACTTTCTAGCCATGGGCACATCTGGTCATGCCGCAATGGCAGGGAGGCATATGTTCGCGTCACTTGCGGGCGTCCTCCCCAGTTTTGAGCTTGCAAGTGACTTTCCGGACACTGTCTACAATTCACTATCCAAGGACGACCTTGTGATTGCAATCACACAGTCTGGAGAAACTACCGACACAATAATGGCGGTGAAGCATGCGAAATCGTTTGGTGTAAAGGTAGTAGCTATTACGAATGTCATAGGCAGCTCCATCACACGCATGGCAGACCATACAATCTTCACTCAAGCAGGGCCGGAGATAGGGGTTGCTGCCACCAAGACATTCATGGTACAATTGACTACGCTCGCTCAGTTGGCACTGGCACTTGGCGAACGTACTGGTTTTGTAGACAATAAGGTGCTTGAGAAGAAACGACAGTTTCTTAGTGGACTGCCGGAGGTTGTGTCCGAGGTCATCTCTAGGAATGAAGAGAGGGCTAGGCGTTTGGCAGGACTCCTTTATGATAAGCCAAGTCTACTCTTCTTGGGTAGAGGTGTGTCCCAAGCCACTGCTGAAGAGGGCGCCCTCAAGCTGAAGGAGATATCCTACAACCATGCTGAGGCCTATTCTGCAGGACAGTCAAAGCATGGACCCATAGCCCTTGTGCATGACGATTATCCTGTGATTTTCGTGGTACCTAGGGATGAAACTAGAAGCAGGATAATTGGCAATATAATGGAGATGAAAGCCCGTGGGGCGTCAATCATCTCTGTAATTGCAAGAGATGATGAAGAACTCAAAGGGTTCTCCAATCATTGGTTCACTATCCCTGAGGGGGTTGAACCTGAATTCTCAACTATACCTTATGTGATACCGCTACAGTTATTCAGTTATTATATGGCACGAAGGAAGGGCTTCGATCCTGACAAGCCGCGCAATCTAGCGAAATCGGTCACGGTTCTATAGGGACTTTAAATCTGAACCTGGAAGTTACTATTATTGTGTGAAACCAATGAGGTTGGTTCTTCTTGGTCCCCTAGCAGACTTCGCAAATCTCATAGCGGCATATTTCGCTGAGATTTGGGAGTTTCTGATATTCATTGGAAGAGTGTCTGCGGCAATTGTGGTCCTCATTGGAGCCATCCTTTGGTTCACTGAGGTTAATTCAAAGAGAGGTAAGGGATTGGTCTTGAGTGGAGTGCTTCTTGCCATCATTGTCCAGTACTTTGTGACATATCCTCCTGCCTTCGTAATGGGCTAGTACTCATAGAAGCTCTCTAATGATAGTCCGAAGTGAGTCTGCAAGCCGGTCTATATCTTCAGTTGAGTTGTAGACATGAAGAGACACCTGAATGAGGCCTTCCTTAGATAGCGGCTTGACAAGTGGATGAGCGCATACAAGCCCGCTCCTTACCGCGATGTTCAATTCATCTAGGAATAGGGCAACCTCATGACAATTCATACCATCCTCTGCGCCGACGTTGAATCCCAAGATTGTGTTTGAACTGTCTAGATTACCGTAAACAGTCAGACTCTCTATTTCGCTCAGACGATTTACTAGGTGGTGTGAGATGTGATTCATGTGCTCAATGAGATTTCGAGATTTTAGACTTCTGAGATACTCTAACGATGCACCAAGACCGGCAATTGCGGGCACATTCAATATTCCCGACTCAAACTTGTCCGGCTGGAGAGCAATCTCGAAAGACCCAAGCATGACATTTGCGACCGCGGAGCCTCCGAGTATTCCTGGCTGATGAGTTTCTCCTATCGAATCAGAAACCCACTGGATAGCAAGACCGGGTGGTGCTAGAAGTCCTACGTTGGCTGAACAGAGAACAACATCGGCCCCAAGATCCGCAGGTATCACCTCTGAAACTCCAACTGACTGAGTTGCATCTGTGAGTAACAAGGCACCTTCGTTATGTGATATGTCGGCAATCTTCTGAACGGGGTTTCGTGTTCCGAGTCCTATGGCTACATGATTGGCAGCTACAATTCCAGTCTTGTCGTCCACAGCCTCTTCAAGTGCGGCGAAATCTAAAACTCCTTCCTGATTGACCGGAACCAACTGCACTTCAAGTTTCAGAACTTGGGCCGCTCTGAGAAGTGCGACCATCACAGAATGCTCTTCGCTCTGAGCGATGACCAACTTATCTCGTTTGGAGGCACTCCAGTCAAGACCATAGGCCAGTGAAGCGACTGCCGAGGGAATGGACTTCTGGAAGGAAACCTGTGATCTGTCAGTCTGAAAATAGTCAGCGAGCGAATTGCGGACGTCTTCAACCATACTGCTTGCCTTCACTGTCAGATGATGGGCACCTCTTCGGGCTGATGCTACTGTGCTCTTGAGAAACTCAGTGGTTGCATCGACCGCAACCTTTGGGACTAGACATGTACTTGCGGAGTCAAAGTATGCAAGGTCAGGTTCGGTCTCGAAGATGCTGAAATCAGGCTTCACTTTCAATGTGGCACTCATAGTGCAATGGTATTCGAGGGGGTCTCTTTAATTGTTGGCCTTGTGCCTGTATTCTTGTGAACTCTCTGACTTCCCAACCTATTGAGGGCTACTTCGTTATGACCAATGAGGGTCTTGTTTTTGAAGTGAAAGGGGTCATTCAGCCAGTAGACCGACTGATTGCCTATCTGAGATACATTCCAGATGAGAGTGGAAACCGCCAATCAAGGGATGGACTACGATTCTCGAAAGTATACAATCTTGATAAACGCGAGAAGTACCTTCGTGAGAAACACCCACAGTATCTTTGGCATGATGAGAAGTGTGGTAGGGTTCTCCAAGCCGTTCCAAATGATTGTATATCCTATGTGCTAAGTCCTATTGACGGACTACGCCAGCTTCGTGACATGGGATCGCACGTGACGACTCTTGAAGGAGCATCTCGGCTTCTTGCTCAGAGCATAGTTGACAAGGCAGGCATAGGGTGGTCAGAGATTGGGCTCACAGGTTCTCAGCTTGTTGGACTCGGTACCTCTCAATCGGACATTGACCTTGTTGTGTATGGATTGCGTCCAGCAAAGAGAGTTCATTCTGCACTGAAAGATGGTTCTCTCCCTGGAATCGAACGCTATCATGGCGAAAGTCTTGAGAAACACCTGGACTTCAGATGGAAGGCACACAGTAAATGGAGATCCGTATTGCAGGAGATAGAAGCTGGGAAATCTCTACAAGGGTTGTATGAATCAGTTGATTTCTTTGTCAGGGCAGTCAAGCTACCAAGTGAGATAGGGCACAGCTACGATGATTTCACATTTGAATGCGAAGGCACACGGGTTGTGAGGTGTGTCGTGACTGACGATTCTGATTCGATATTCACTCCATGTAAGTATCTTGTTCGATGTGAAGAGCTGCCAGGTCTTTCTAGACTTGTCAGCTATCGTGGCCGTTTCGCTGAGCATGTCCAAAATAACGAGCGCGTTGAGGCGAGAGGACGGCTTGAACTAGTACGTAACGTTGTCAAGGAAGAGAGCTTCTACCAACTCGTGCTTGGGGAGGACTACTCGGACTACTTAGTACCAGTCATCTAGTCCTGAAATTAGGTCAACAGATTCACGGCATTTACAACATTTCACAGTCCTTCTCTGTGAATGGCGCCCTTTCTGTGAATAGTCCCTACAGAAAAGACCCCAAATCACCGTATGCAGACTAAGAAGGGCTCATAAAGGTCTATTATGATGTGAATGAAGCTACCCCTTGGTTTCCAGTGGAACGGGATAACAAGAGGTATGAAATACTCTTTGAGCTGTTCACAAATTATATAGTCTAGTGAATAGCAGAAGAAATGGAGAATGCCCTCTTTTTTCGATTTTAAGCGCTAATAGGCCTTTGTTTGGAGTTTGGGGTGCTCACAAGCTGCCAGCACACTCTTCCCATATAGGACGTGTTCTGAATGCCCACAGACGCATTATGTAGCTGTTATCTTGGTATTGGCAATTCACATACTCACACTTATTTGCCGAAATCTGATAGGCTGTTGTGAACACAGTCTTATGCAAAAGTTTCAATGGATGTCAAATAGAGTCGAGGTGAAGACTTTGAAAGCCGAGGAAAGAACGGGGTATCTCTACGAGTTCACGTATAACTCCGGCCCTGGGCTAAGAGAAGTCTTTCAGTGCAAGTATGTCAAACCCGATGAGGCATTGACTAGGTTTCGGAGGATCCTTGCACTCACTGAAGAACCATTTGACTTTAGAATCGTGGTACGTGACGAATCAAAGAGAGAAGAGTCTAGTTTCCAAGTAGAGGGCGGCAGCATTGAAGAGATGTTTGAGAAGTTCAAAGTCTTCTTGGAAACTAGTACAGGGTATTCATTTGCACCAGAAAGGGAAGAGGTTGTCGATACAGAGATTGAAGAAATCAGCTACGAGTCTATGAGTAGCTACGAGAAGATGCACATAGTGATCTATGCCTCTTTCAAGCATGGCAAGTTCTCATCCTTGGATGTTGCTGAGATCTATCAAGCTACATTCAACGATGATTTGCCAAAGAGCACTGCTTCTACCTACTTAGCTCGAATGTGGAATGGCGGCAAGGGACACCTTGAGAGATATGGGAATCGCTCGGGGTACACATATCGACTCAAGACAGAGGTGCCGGACGTCCAGAAAGAAGCTGAGCGGGCAGAGGAGATTCTTGCTTCCATTCAATTGCATGTGGGGAAGTAGGCTCAGCACCGCTCATATGAAACAGTCTGGTCTATCAAATCAAAGCGGCGTTACACGTTCCTCCAGTTTGATATCTAGATTCTCCAGCTCGTTGAGAATCGGCTCATACGCCTCTGGCATCACTGGCCGATGTACTCCAACGAGTTTCATAGATCCATCAAGAATCATTCTGCTTGCTATGGCTACTGGCAGTGCGACGGTTCTAGACATCGAACTATCACCATTCGGTATGCCGAAGTCAATCATTGTGGATGTGATTTTCTCTTTCCTGTCTGGGTATTCGGCTATGAACTCGTGATGCATCACTATCATGTCCCTCTCACCAGGAGCATACTGCAGTTTCTGTTCGAACAGATTACAGAGTGCGTCAAGATGTGTGTTGATACCATCTGGGACCTGTTGGTTGCTGAAGAGTCCAAGCCACTCGAACCGTGAGATTATGGGATCATCGCTCTTGAGTCCGATCTTGTTTGAAACGCTGTTTCGAAGGTCTGTCTTTCTGTCGTTGACTAGATTGTACATCATGTCAGCGAAAGTCATTCCACCGAGATTCTGCTCGTCGAGTGATAGAAGACCAAGGTCGGCAATCTTCTTGAGTGTGCCACACCAGCCAAGATTCCTAAAGGTCCCTCGTAACATGGTATCAGTTTCATGGATTCCGTATGTGTCGATGAATGACATGCTGTCACGATTAGGATAGCCCTCAAACTTCCCTATTCCGGGAACTTCCATTATCTCGTAATTGTCGAAGAGTTCAGCTCCCGGGATTTTGACTTCTTTACCGCCACGAAGGAAATGAGCGTCATTGCGACCCGCCAACAGAACTCCTCTAGGACTCCAGGACAGTTTGTATCCAAAGGGATTGTTATTAGCTTCAGGAGCAGGGAGACCTCCAGTAAAGGATGTGAAGCTTCGAATCTTGCCGTCTTGATTGTGAACATGGTCTATGATTCTCATGGCACTCATGTGATCTATCCCTGGGTCAACACCACACTCGTTGAGGATTGGAATTCCGGCAGATCTAGCCGCCTCGTCTAGCTCCTTCATTTCCGGTGAGATGTACGATGTGGTGCAGAAGGGGGTCGCGTGTTCAATCGCGATTCTTGCTGCTTTTACATGGAAGGTATATGGAAGAAGAGAACATGCCAAGTCAGCTTCCGCAATCAGTTTGTCAAGAAGATCGTCATCGGTCTTTATGTTGAAAGCTACAGTTTCAGTGTTCTTGCAGCCTTCGACAAGGCGGTCTGCCTTGCTCTTGGTTCTGCTTGCAACTTTCACATGAAAGCCGTGGTCAGTAAGGTATTGTACATAGGGACGGGCAACCAGACCTGCACCCAAACAAAGCACTTTCTTCATTGTTAGTTTCGCTCCGTTCACAAATACTCCTTGAGATACGTGTACTTCTCTGTGAGTTCTCCCTGGTAAATGATCACAGCGTCTTTCAGCTCTTTGGGAAGATTGAGCTGTTGGAAAGGTACTGTGAAGTCTGCTTTGGCTAGCGCAGGTATGTAGTCCAAAAGCGTTTCGCTAAAGGAGGTGGATGACTCGCGTGGCAACTCACATGGGAGATTGTCAACCGCCATTACGACAGGGCCATCACCTTTGACCCCTGGTTCTGCACGATCCTGGTCAACGACATAGGTGAATGCTGGGTTTCCAGGGGTAGTTGTCTGAATTGTGAATTGGATAGCCCCCTCAACATCACACGAGATATCCCCTACTACCTCGAGTCTTCGATTCTCGGAGGTCCAGTGGGTCCTGATGAAGTTCTTAGTCACAAGACGAGGGTATTTGTCTGACCAGTAGATGCAATTGAGGATTACCGATAGATGAGGAACGTACTTCTCAAAGACCCCTCTATACTTGGTAGATCCGTTCTTGTAGTAGTCTTGAAGATTGAAGTCTGCTGCAGAATTCTTTGGTTCAACCATATGTTCCTCTTTGAAGACGCACTTGTAGAGGATATTGTCCTTTGGCTCTGAGATATCGGATATCTCCTCGGGTTGAATCTGTACGTGGGGAAGAAGATCAAACATCTCTTGTGCACCTCGTGAAACGTTGCCATATCCTGCAAAACCCACGACAAAAGGAACTAGGTGGTTCGGGAGTCCCTGTTCGGATATTCGTCCTCCTAGAGCTTGAAACTCTTTTTTCAACTCGGCAAGGTTTCTACACTGTAGTGTGTGTTTCATCCTTGCGAAAGGATTTGGTCTGACGCCCTTGGACTCCAGGCGTTCTCCTAGGACACGAAGGGTATCAGATACTCCAGCCATACCCGCCCAGTTTCCAAAGAAGATCAGTCTTCTACCCTTCTCGTCAATGACACGCTCGTAGTCTACTAATGTGGCACCTACATCTAGAATCCTTTTGAGCATCGGCATGTTGTGCTTCTGACCCTTGACAGTGTGACTGAAGAAGACATAGACAATGTCCTTCTCGAAGAAATCAACAGGCATCTCCTTGATGCCAAGAATCACCGGGACGTTGCTGCCCTTCAATGATTTCATTTCAGCCCCGACCTTGGTGAACTCCTCTGGACCAAATGCGCGTTGGTCACTTGGTTCGACCACGAATCGAATCTGATGTGTTTCGGAGAGTTTCCTTAGGTGATCGGGTACAACAGGCACTCTCGTTTCGAAGGCTTTCTCTTCTCTGCGCAGACCGATGGTGTTCATGCGATCTCTCCCGCCTCGTGTATGAATCCATGCTTTGAGGCAGGCCGTGTGGAATTCTTCACACGCTTTAACCTTTCCATCCTAGACCGTGGTATTACTCAGTCTAAAGAATCAGAACATGTGTTCTAATAATCGGTTTGTTGAGTTGGCACCGAGTTTCCTCTACATCTATGACTGCAAGCGTGCGCGCCAGACTAATGCCCGGAGAGTTTCTTTCACGAAGGAGCTCCATGGCTATGTATACTCCTGGAAGACTAAGAGTGGAATCCGACAGAAAAAGAAACCGGGACTTATTGACCAATGCGAGGGGGCTGAGGCAGTAGCAGACTCGGCGATTCTGGTGCCCAGTGCTTTCAAATCCCTCTTTGATCAGCTTTTCTCCTCGTACACAGACATTCTGGTTCACCACGTCTATGAAGTCTTGGGCGAAGTAGATAATCATTAGAACACGTGTTCCAAGACAACATGACCCCCTCATTTCCAGTAGAAATTCATTTGAATGTCGATACGTTTCGATGTCGGAAAGTATAAATAGCCGCTTACTAAGCTGCAGTTTATCTCCATTTTTTATGGTATTAGTAATACCCGCTGCCAAAACACCATAGATCAGTTCCACTGGAAATGAAGGGGTGTTGTCCCATAATACCTGAGTATGACTGGGGCATGATTAGAACACGTGTTCTATAGTAAAAGCATTCGCACATGGTAATAATTGTAATACTAAGTCCGCTCTCTAAGGATGAATATTAGGAATTAGTGCAAGTTTCCAGTACCACAAGGTTGATACATGATATTCTCTCCGGTCGATTTGTCCCAGATGTCTTGGAGAGATCGGAGGCTCCATACTTGACAAAGGCTCAAGAACTACTAGAAGACACCATCGGAAAGAGAGTTCTACTCCTGGCAAACGAAGCTATTGCGCGCGGAGTCCTTGAGGCCGGAGTTCGCCTCGTTGCATTATATCCTGGTACTCCAAGTAGTGAGATTGGCAACAACCTCACTAACATGGCACCACACATCCCCAACTTCTACTTCGAGTTCAGTGCAAACGAGAAGGTGGCACTTGAGGTAGCTGGAGCCGCTGCTGTGGCAGGCGTAAGATCGATGATGGTCTGTAAGGGACCAGGTCTCAACGTGGCTGCCGACCCGTTCTTTTCACTCGCGTACACTGGGGTACGTGGTGGCATGGTCATTGTAGTTGCTGACGATCCAAGCATGTGGAGTTCTCAGAATGAGAATGACAGTAGATACTATGCTCTAATGGGAAACATGCCAATGGTTGAACCGGCCGACCCAGCTGAGGCCAAGTCAATGCTACTGGAAGCGTACGAGATTTCAGAGAAGCTCGAACTACCTGTACTCTTCAGGACTACCACACGCGTAAATCATACTAGAGCTCCAGTCGACTTCGACATGATCAGAGAAAGACCAGACACAGTCGAGTTCGAGAAGGAGCCGTATCGGTTTGTACCAGTTCCTGCGGTAGCAAGAAAGCGGCATCCGATACTTTTGGAGTTAATGAAGAAAGCCGCGAAGATATCTGAGTCAACGTCTTTGAACTTCACCCATGGCAAAGGAGAACTTGGGATCATCACGAGCGGTGTGTCATACAACTATGTGCTTGAGGCTCTCACTACGCTGGAACTGGACGCAGAGGTTCTCAAACTTGGCATGACGCATCCGGTGCCCGAGAAGACAATCGCCAATTTCCTGAAACGCCACAAGAAGACCGTTGTAGTTGAAGAGCTCGAGCCCTTCCTAGAAACACATGCACGACGCATTGCTCAACTCAAGGAGATTGACGTCCAGATTCTGGGAAAAGAACAAGGATACTTCTCACGTGCGTATGAATACAGTCCGCGCGTTGTAATTGAAGCTCTATCGAAGGTAACTGGTCGTAATACGAGTATTAACTGGACTGCCATAGACAAGAAGATGAAGAGGCTTCCGGATTTACCCCCGAGACCTCCGCTGCTCTGTGCAGGTTGTCCCCACAGAGCCACCTACTATGCCATCAGATCAGCCACGCGCGGTAAGGCAATATACCCCTCAGACATAGGGTGCTACACCCTAAGTATTGCACCTCCTCTAGAAACAGCAGACATTCTGTTTGATATGGGATCGTCGATAACGACGGCATGTGGCATAGCTCGTGTGACGAACCAAGACGTCGTCGCCACGATAGGTGATAGCACATTCTTCGCATCTGGACTTCCTGGGATAGCCAATGCAGTGTATAACAGACATCCAATCAGTCTAGTAGTCCTTGATAATCGGACCACTGCAATGACTGGACACCAGCCTCATCCAGGGACAGGAGTCACAGGAATGCAAGAGGAAGTCCCACCCCTGGATATAGCAGAAGCATGCAAAGGTCTAGGTGTCAAATATGTCAAGACTGTTGAACCATTTGAATCAATGGCAGGTCTGGTTGCTGAAGTTCGTGAGATGGTCAAATGGGTGAGGGAGAATCACAGTCCTGCAGTACTAGTTTCAATAGAACCATGCGCGCTTCTTACTGCTGCTGAACGTCGACGCGTTGGCGAGTTTCCTCCTAAATACTATGTCGACTCGGACATTTGTAACGCATGCAAACGTTGTCTCAATCGGCTCTCTTGTCCAGCTATGTATATGGACTCGGAAACAGAGCAGGCTGTGATCGATGAAACCCTGTGTAATCTCTGTGGAACCTGTGTTTCAGTTTGCCCACAGGGTGCAATAAAGCAGGAGGATGCATAATATGTCCAGTAATACAATCAATATTGCAATCACTGGAGTAGGAGGTCAAGGGGTTCTGACTCTTGCTGAGATTCTAGCCAAGGCAGCACTACAATGCGGTCTCAATGTTCGTGTAGGAGAGATTCATGGTATGGCTCAAAGAGGAGGCCATGTTGTCTGCACAGTTCGTGTGGGCGAGAATGCAAAGGGTCCGATTGTGGATCCTGGCTCAGCTCATCTTCTTGTTGGTTTCGAACCTATTGAAACTCTTAGAGAGATTCATCTCGTAAAACAAGGAGGTTGTGTCTTGATGAGTTCACATGTCCAGTATCCTGTTGCTGTTTCAATGGGACAAGCGGAGTACCCTAATCATGAGGAGATAATCAAGAACATGAAGAAGTACACCGACAAGATTGTCGAATTTGATGCTTTAGATCTTGCAGCAAAAGCTGGAAGCACCCGTGCACTCAATATGGTCATGTTGGGAGCTATCATAGGCACTGATCTATTACCAATCACAGAAAAAGTTGTAATCGATGTTGTCCGCGAAGCGTTTCCAAAGAAGTTCGAGAAAACCAATACCACTGCGACGAAACTAGGACTTGAACAGGCAAAATCCTGTAGATAATAATTGTATTACAGTTAAGAAACACAAATGACGATCATGCTTAACATGATCATTACAAACTAGACGGGTGCTATTAGCCACAGTTCTGAAGAACTAATTCGACATGGATTGTACTCAGAGGATAGCCTTCCTGTCATCAAAGAAGCTTCAATGAGGAGAAAGACCCCTAATGGAAACCCTTTATAAAATGCTTAACGAAAAAACGAATCCTTATGGGCGTTAGTTTCCTTGAACTTCCCTGCTGGAGGGCTTGTTTGGAACCAATCAAATGCCCCACCTGTGGAAAACATGTTCAACCCAGCAAAGATTATTGTTGTCCAGAGTGCAACAGCTTCCTCCATCCTGATCCCATCAAACGCAAAGAAGCCAAGATGGCCGCTCAGCTCCACCGCTGGATGATTGAAGAACTCCCCAAGCAGGGCTGGATACTAACATCCAGCTTCCTAGACGTTCTAGCTCATGGTGTGATTAATTATGTCAACACAAGATAGTCGGAGCTCAATGAGGATAATGCGCAGTATCACAAAACACTTTGCGGCCATGACTGTTATTCTGGTCTTGAACGGAGCGATATGTTTAGGGTCCCAGAATCTAGCTTATGATACCAAGGAGATTGGGTTCATTTCACCAGCTCTTGAAACAGAGATTCAGAACGAGATGATAAACGGAACTATTCCCTCCCTCCAAGCGGGAATAGTACTTCAGAATCGGCTGGTTTGGGCAAAAGACTTTGGCTCTCAACCAAGTTTAGATACCATCTACACGGTCGGCTCGATTACTAAGACCTTCACTGCGACTGCATTTCTCCAACTTCATGAACAAGGTCAGATTGACTTAGATGCTGATGTGAGCACTTACCTCCCATACATAATACGAAACCCCACATATCCCAATACTCCAATTACCATTCGTCAGCTCCTTTCGCATAGAGCAGGAATGATTCGCGATGCGGAGGCTTGGCGATTGTATGACAATTCACTGCTTACATGGTTGAATGATACCCTTGGAATCAATCTCCCTCTTTGGGTTGATCCTCCTCCAGTTCTGAATGAATGGATTAATAGTACTAGCACAGCGAATCCCGCAATGTGGACCTCAGAACCGGGAACACAGTATCAGTATTCGAATGTAGGATTTCTTTTTCTTGCATACTTACTGGAGCAAATTACAGGGCAATCTTATGCTGCATATATCCAAGAGAACATCGTAACGCCTCTTGGGCTAATGAATACTGGTTTTGAAGCTTCTAGCTTTCCAAACCAATTGGCCAGCCCTCACGAATCTGTTGGTGGTTCACTGTTAGAAGTACCTATTCATGACAACTATTACTATGGAGCGGGTGGACTACGAAGCACTGTTCCAGATTTAGCGCAGTACCTGATTACTCATATGAATCAGGGCAGAAGTAACGGTGTTCAGCTTCTTCAACCTGAATCTGTTGAATTAATGCATACAGTTGTTTCTTCAAGCTATGGATTAGGCTGGGAGTATTCAGAGATTGGTCAAGGCCATGGCGGAGTTACTGTTGGCTTCACGGCTGAGATGAGATATCAGGAGAATAGACTGGGAGCCTATGGTATTGTTTTACTGATTAATCGGGCAGCTAATTTCGAAGACGACCCTGATTTCATGTTGAGCAAGGCGACAATAATCCAATTGCTACTTCAAGAAGCTGGTCTGATGTTTGCTCAATCACTCGCCTCTGCTGGTCAAGTTCCCTTACTAATAACATTAGGCGGGCTCTCAGTTGGAACCACAGTCTTTCTCGTGGTGAGATGGCGAAAAGGAAGAATAGTTAACCAACATTAGCTGTGACCATCCTTCTTTGACGAGGTGCGGACGGTTCTTGAATCTGGCTGGTGACGTGCCTACCAAGACCAACGGCATGACGCATTTAGCCGTATTTACTTATGATGAGTAAGACCCTCTTAAGAAACACTTAGGTTCGCTGCAGCAACAGCAACTTGACCGATAGATATTCCTCCATCACCCGGTGGAACATTATTGTGGATAAGGGGTATGAGTTTCTCCTGATTGGTACGATTAATCACAGCCTTTGTGATGATCCTGTTGAGCGCGACTCCTCCAGAGAAACCAACATGTTGTATTTGATTCTCCTCAGCTACCCTACATGCAATATGTGCCAATGAATCTCCTAGATACCACTGTGTAGCATATGCTATCTCCTGCTTGTTGACACCATTTGCATTAAGTTCAAGAACCTGCATCAGCCCGTGTGATGTATCTAAAGTCAATCCAGACTTTGTTTCCATGAATCGGGGCTTGATCTGTAGTCCAGTAGTTTTCGCTAGAGCCTCAAGTTTCATTGGACACTCAGCGTCGTATGAATTCTCAGAACAGATTCCCAATACCAGTGCAACAGCATCGAGAAATCTTCCTGTGCTGGTACTCCTGAGTAAGTTTATCTCTCGTCTTTGAGCGTCCAAGAGGAGTGAAAGTGATTCTTCTGTTGTGCTGGTGTTCTTGGATATGTAAGAGCCTGACGCAAGGTCTGCCATATCTTTCACCTGCATCGAATCACCAAGTATCCCAACTAGAGATCGAACAGCAAACCTTGCTGAGAGATCTCCTCCAGGATATTCCTTGGAAGCCAGACCGCCTTGTCTAGAGAAGTCACGTACATCTCCAACAAGCACATCGCCTCCCCAGCCATTTCCATCAGGCGCGTACCCATATCCATCCGCTGTAATACAAACAATACGAGTATCAACACTAAGGTTGGAGTCTGCAATGATGCTTGCTAGGTGGGCATGATGATGCTGAACACGGACTAACGGAACACTCAATTCATCAGAGAGCTTCTCTGCCAGCTCAGTACTCAAGAACTCAGGATGCAAGTCACAGGCAACGGCATCAGGCCTTGTAACTCCAAGCAAGTGCATCAAGTGACCAATGGCATCTTGAAGGAACTTGACGTTCTCAACTTGATCAGTATCCCCGATAAACTGAGTCAAGTATACATTCCCTGACTTCAAGACTGCTCCTACTGACTTCTCCTCGGGCCCAACCCCAAGGATGTTCAGGTCGGAAGAGATTCCCTCTACTGGCAGTGGTTCAGGTACATACCCTCTGCTTCGCCTGATGAACACAGGGCTGTCTTCGGTAACAAACTTGACCACAGAATCATCGACCCTCTGGTGGATCCGTCGGTCATGCAGAAGGAAGTAATCTGCAATATCCTTGAGCTCGCTAGTGATAGTTTTAGGTTCTATGAACATGGGCATCCCAGTTGGGTTGGCACTAGTCATTACTAATGCAATCTCATCAAGGTTGTCGAACAGGAGATGGTGCAGGGGAGCATACGGAAGCATTACTCCTACAGTGTCTAGTCCTGGTGAGATCTCATCCAGTGCTGCAACTGAAACACTCTCACTTAGTGAGCGTTTCTTCACTAACACTATTGGCCTGCGCCAGGATTTCAGGAACTGAAATTC
>JBHLPB010000089.1:0-9123 GCA_048939905.1 Promethearchaeota archaeon | reverse complement strand
AGGAACCAGACAAGGAGTCCAACCATGGCCAACCATATCCATATGACTCCGGAAGTTCCGCGGATTCTGTCCTGTCTCGTATATACTACAGTAGTATAGAGTGGAATCAAGGCCATGTACAGTATCGCGAGGACCAGCCCCGTTACCAGCCATGCTGGACCATATGTGATGGAGTCAATGGCGAAGGTACCATACATGAGTATCTCATAGATGATTGGTAGTAGTAGGAAAACGATAACCGCCCAGTTGCGTTGACTGAGAAAGTCAGGAAGCGCCCACATTATCACATAGATCAAGAGTAGGAACATCCAGATTCCTCTCAGACCGAAGTCGACGTATCGGCCCCAGGCATTCCAGTCCGCCAAGGTGATTATTCCAGACTGTGCCAACTCGACCACAATCCATCCAATTGCCGCAAGAATGGCGATTAAGAATCCAATGAGTGAGAGATTCCTACCTCTGCCAGTCCTGGAGAAGATTCCCCAGAGCATGAAGAGAGCTACAAGAATGATCGCGGCCGTGCCTAGTAGTCCCATACTGGATACAACAAGTTCGAACTGCATCAATACAATCTCCCGTTTTCCGTGGGCTTTTCAAACCGATATTTAAGTTGTTTCACATTCTAATTCTTGAGGAGCTTTTGTTTTCAGAAGGTAATTGTCTAACTACGGAGGACCAGATTGTCTCACAATCAAACTCGTGGGTCACCACTGGTTTCACACCATAACATGGCTGCAAGAGGGCATGACATTGCTAGATGAAGCTATGTTGATACTTCCGGTGCCAATCATGGTGAGCAAGCATTTGGGAATCTCATGCTCTTCTCCGTGTCCGGCGCCGGCGCGTAAGCGTCAGGAAGTCCTCAAGCGAACTTTGCTGGATTGGGCCAAGCCTCCAACCTGGACCTTCAGGGTTTCTCTCAACAATACTCTCCCGCTGCATATTCTTGAGATGGTAGGAAACTGTTCCGAATGAAACTGGCACCTGTCCTGCAATCTCCGAGGTCGTGCGCCATGTATTTCTGTCGAGCAAGCGGATGATCGCGCTACGTGTTACTAGTCCCTTCTGAACATTGCGTATCCAATGAAGGTATACTCTTCGATCGATGTTCAGATTGCTCTACCCGCCCGAATGTACACACGAATGGAAATGTGTGTTTCCATTTCCTATGACCGCTTTATTCCAACAAGATGGAGAAACGCTGCTGGTTCGCTTCCCTCTGTAATCGGTCTGATTCTATACTTGGGGTAGCTATGACTCAACGTGGCAGCCACTCTTGTTCCCATTAACTTCTTGAACAGTTGTGCTTTCGCTCCCCGCCAGAGATAGATTGTCTTCTCATCGTGGTCTATGAAGACCAGGACCTTCTCTGAATCAATGGTAGAGGCATCCGCCTTGGCTTCAGTCAGTTTGGCATCTGAGTCTATCTCGAAAGCATCTACCATTTCTTGAACTCCTACGAGTATCTCCATTGGGATGGTGCAGTCCCTCTTATGATACTTTTTTGCGGATATTGCCGATGCCCGAGGCGTGAACTAGTCACAGTTGGAGCATCTATGGTCCCTCTGTGACTGAGTTGGTCCCACGTAACTACAAAAGCAATTGTTCTATTCCCGTGGAGGGTGTGAGTCATAGGTGACGGACGATATTCCTTCTAGGGTGAAGTTCATAGATAGGGAGAGGAGAAGGATTGAACTCGTCATAAACGACGTTGCTCTTACGTTCCCCCTGAACGCCATTCCAGACCCACTTTACCTCGCAATTGCCACGATCTATGATGGAGAAGCAAACGCGGAGTGCAAGCTCCTAAGAGCATACTATGACACTGTGCTGCAGCCCACTGTCTGTACCTCAGACCCCACGAGCATCTTCCATTTTGGCACTGCAGTGAAGACCGCTCATCTGTCTCTCACTGATGAAGAGATTGAGAACCAGATCGAGGAAATCGAAGGCGAGCTTCTGTCTTTCCAAGGCCGCCCTTACGAGGAAACCCTCCAGGAGAGAATCGAACTATACCGCAGAGTGTATCTTGACGACTCGAAGATAGACCGTTTCCGTTTCGGAGCGGCAGAGCTCTACGGCGATGTCACCTACGGGAATATCAGGCGTGACCCCCGTGTCGTGCTGAACTTCCAGTATCACCAACCTGAGAAGGATACCTACCTGGGCTGGCAAGTGAACTGCATAGCCCAGATTGTGTTTCCAGGAGACCCCTTCTACAGATTCATGAGAGCAATGCGTTCTCTCTTTGTAAGACGCTTCATTGATTTACGTGCTTCAGAGTATACATGCGCCTACATATTTCACGTTTGCGAGGTCAAGGACAAGAGCCTCTCTTCCAAACTCGGATTTGTTCCCATCTAGTAGTCTGTTATTCGAAGCAGCTTCTCAGGTAGTTCCTCTACTGCGCCGATGTCCAGCACGACCCCATGAGACTTCTCCGCGAGACTTTTCGCTGCTCTCATATCATAGGAATCCTTTGGGACAAGAATGATGAGTTTAACCTCCTGTTGCTTCATCTTCTCAGCGAGCTTCTCACACTCTGCTTGATCACTCAGAAAGGCATCTGTTGAGAAGATGCATATCTTCTCCTTTGCCCTAGTCATTTTGAAGTTCTCGAGCGCCCACCTGAGAGATGCACGCCCCCCTGTGCCTCCACTCGCTCTCACGTCCAGAAGATCAGAAGCGACCTTTTCTACAGACACTGACCTATCTTCAACCCGTTTTACGACATGGCTAACATTATCAAAGAGGATTACTCCGAAGTCATCCTTCTGCACTCCATAGAGACCTGCCATGACTGAGATGCTTAGCATTCCGAGTTTATCTGGTGAGTCCATAGAACCTGATTTGTCCAAGGCCCAGACGAACGCCCTATGGCCTTGGTAGGTTTCGCAGATTAGAAAGTCCTCCACGTCTAGGATCTGGAAGTCACCCCTTCCCTGCGAAAGCAAAGAATCGATTGTTTCCTCTAGGTCTATCAGGTCGATGTCATCGCCAATCCTGAATGGTCGGACAGTCGTGGACTGTTGTATGCCCCCCAACATCGATGAACCCATGGTGGCCCTGGCATACCTCTTTCCTAGGTCTATCAAAAGCCTCTTCGCAATCTCCTTGAGCCTCTGCTTCATGTCATCTGGAAGTTCGTCTCTGTACGCATACCAGATTGTCACTATGTTTGTTGCCGGACCGCCTAGAAGTCCACGGAGGACCATTTCGTTTCTTTCTTTCTGCAAAGGAGCCGTTTGCGACCCATAGCTTTGACGGCCGTATCTTCCTCTCGGCTCCATTCCCAAAGCCGCACCAAAATTCTCATGTGCAATTGCACCCAGCGCCGATTGGTTCCCCTTGCTTGTCGCTAGGTTTGCAAGTTGTCTAAGCTGCTGCTCCGTGAGTGCAGCTGCTGATATCAGATTGTGCAGTCTTTCGAAATCCCCTACGTCTTGTTCAATGAGTGCCTTCACGACCTTGTAGGAAGGATTGAGGAGTTCCAGAATCTCGTCCTCTGTCATGCCGAGTTTCTCTGCTGCCTCACGGATTCCCTCGCTCGAAGGAACGATTCTTTGTCTTGATAGCTCTCTCACAGTCTTTCTCAGGGCCGCCTTTGAGGGGGATCTGGCGATGGCGGCATCGGCAAGCTTCTGTCTAGCTCTCTCCCAGCTTTCTCTGGGACCGCCGCTTGGAATCATACTATCAAGGGTGGACATGCTACGTATCACGTGACGCAAATACTCTGACGGAGAAGACCGCGAATCGGCATCCTCTATTGTATCACCTGCCTTTTTATCTAGCAGGCTCTTCCAACTGTCAGTGTTCCGTCCAGTTGCGGTCAGTTGCCTGAAATCCACATTGGAGGAAGCACCCTGGTCATACTGTCTGTCGTATTGCTCCAATAGGTCATCCATTAGGTCATTCTTGGTGTGCTGTTTGATCTTCTCAGCAAACTCGGCAGAGTCAGCCAACTGGAACTCTCTTGGGGCACTTTCTATGTGGTGGCCACCTTTGCCGGGAAACCTCTCAAGATGGCCTGTGTAGTCGGCCACGTCTCTTAGGTTTCTCAGGCTATCTTGCAGGATTCTGTCCATCGCTTCTCTCTGTGCCCTGTTCCCTGCACGGACATCCTCCATATGGCGAAGTGCTCTGGCTGCAGTCGCCGGATCTCTATCTGCAAGCCGCTTGAACATCTGTTCGATTCCGTTGTCTCCGCGAAGTGCTCTGCCTGCCATACTCTCTGCAGCATTCGACGACTCACACACTTGGTCAAGGACTCCAAGAGTCTTGGCATTCCGAATGTCTCGCGAGGATAGGTTTCCAAGGTCCTCAAGGAGTTCTGATGACGCCTCCTGCTTCAGTTCTTTGTTGCTTGTGAGCCCTCTGAGTACAATGTCCCCCTCTGTCAGATAGTCACGTGCCGCTTTGTAGAGTCTTTTGTCTTTGCGGCTTCGAAGCTTCTGCAGATACTCATACCCTGCCTCCACCTTGTCTTTGTCAATCTTGCTGGCAAGATCCTGTTCTCTAAGGATTTGGTCAATAACAGCTTGTACTCTGGAGTCTTGGGATGCCTTGGCCGGTGCCGCTTCTGCCTTCACTTTGATGGTTTTGACCTTCTGTTTCTCTCTGCCAAGGACTATATCCTCGGCAATGATTCTCGCCAGATCCTGGTCGGAGGGATACGTGGTTCTGACAGCTGCATCCACAAAATCGTCCAGCGTGAGACTGCCATTTTTGAAGTATCGAGCCGACAGAAACAGCGGTATTGCCTGTGTCTGTCTCACACTTGGCTTGGATCGAACATCTTCCCTGCTCCTCATTCTCTTCACGAATTCGTAGGCGAAGGGCACCGCGTTACTTGGAGAAGGGCTGACCTTCGGTGCTGCGGCCATTTCTTTCTAGCTCCCACCAGAACCGAGTGCACGTCTTACGAGGGAGTTGACGGCTGGTTCAGGATCGATGCCGGGCCTGAACCTGAGGGCTCCTATGAGCACGTAGGTGGCCGCCTTCGAAAGGATTCCGTGAGTCACGTCTTTGACGCCTTCCCGTTTCGCTATCTCAGCTGAAAGTCTTGCAATGGATATACCTGCCCTGATCGAACCAGGTGTTTCGATGTCGGTGCTCACTCTCGTGGCCGATATTAGACTGTATATGCTGTCCAGTGTCTTGTCTGACAGCTTGTATTCGGGACAGTTCATCTTCACAATCTCAATTTCAGTGGACTTCCTCGGGTACCCTAGCCTAATCCAGACTCTAATGCGGTCTCTCAAGGCCTCACTGAGTCTATGGGCGCCCGACATCTCGCTGGGGTTCAGTGTCAAAACCGGGAAGAAGTCATCGCTCGCCTTTATTCTACCGAGGCGTGGTACAGTGGCACTCCATTCCTCGAATGGCTCTAAGAGGCTGTTCTGAACGTACTCAGGGAGTCGGTTCGCTTCGTTGAGGCCAAACACTCCTCCGAGAATCATAGACTTCAACAATGGGCCTGGGTCAAATGATTCCAGAGTGAAGCCCTTGCTAAGGACCAGACTCGGATTGAAGGATCCTATAAGGTGAGCAGGGCGAACCCCCTCGTCACCTGTGAGCCACTCAAAGTCACGGCCACTCTTCTCAGCATAGGCCCTGAGCAAGAGAGTCTTCCCAACTCCTGGCGGCCCAATCAACCCGGGGATTAGCCCAGAGTTCTCGCAGTCCTCAAGAATCTCAAATGCTTCCTTGTACTGCTCTTTTACAACAATTCTGACTTTCTCCTTCTTGGCGGCTTTGAGCCGTTCATCGAATCTGTCCGAGAATTCCTTCGCACTCTTCTCCATATCATCCGCCCCCAGAACTGGAATGTCGTGACTGAGAGTCGTATTAAAGCACGTCGTTTCTAAGCAGGCACGGAGGCCCTGCAGTAGGGTATCCTCGACTGATTTCACAAAAAGGTTGGGGTCTCTTCAGCCCTCAAGTAGACTCTCTCCAGTGGAAAAGAGAGCAGGCTGCCCCCCTGTGTGCCAGAAGAGTGTGGGGGAGTCTGCCTCAATCTCCCCGGCGAGTGCCATTCGAATCAGAGCTAATCCTGCCTTCCCTGTATAGACATGGTCCAGCAACACTCCTTCCATCTTGGCGAACATCTGTACGGCGCTCCGCACTCCATCATCAAGTATCCCATACCCTTCTCCCACAAAGCGTTCGTCAATCATCACTGGCGGATAGAATGGGTCAGTGAGCGCCGGGTAGTCCTCAAGGGTTCTGGAAACCATCTCCCGAACTCGTTCCTCAGTTTCCTTGGCGTCGCGAGCAACGCTTACTCCCACGATGTCAGCTTCTAGCTCAGCCATCTTGGCTCCGATATACATGCCAGCCAGTGTGCCCCCTGTCCCTGCTGCAGTAATGATTCGTTCCGGGAAGAACCCAGTTTCTTCACATTGAGTCCGCAGCTCTACCATTGCATTCACGTACCCAATGGTTCCCACAGGCATGAATGCGCCAGGAGGAATCCCATACGGCTGCAGTCCGAGCTCTGTTAGGGTTTCAAGCACTGCAGCCATTCTGTCCGTGAGGTCCTCGAAGCTGGCATCCGGGAAGAACTTCACCTCGGCACCAAAGAGCTTGTCAAGAAGCAGATTACCTGCGTATTCCTCGGGCTCCTCGCCAGCCAGAAGAAGAATACACCGCAGACCTGCTCGCGCTGCCATAGCTGCGGTCTGCCTACAGTGATTGCTCTGAACAGCCCCCACCGTAACAAGTGTCTCCGTACCCTTCTCCTTGGCGTCTGCGATGACATACTCAAGTTTCCTTATCTTGTTGCCACCAAAGGCGACGCCTGTGAGATCATCTCTCTTTATCCATAAGTCCTTCAGGTTGAGAGAGTTTGCGAGATTCTTCATTGGTTCCATAGGAGTTGGCAAGTTGGCCATTCGAATCCTAGGTAGGACATCAAGCATCTCTCAGGCCTCGGCTCCTGTCAGAATAGAGATGATGAACATCAGGATGGCTGTTACAATCCCAGCGAGCAATGTCTTAGCCCCATAAGACCACATGCTCTTTCTTGACACTCTTCCCAGAAACAACCCTAGGAGGAACAGGAGAAGCATGCAGACTACAATGGCGGCATAGAACGCCGTATACACGTCAATCAAATTGAGCGGAACGAGCATCAAGGGCGTAATGATAATCAGCGCGGCTCCGGCCGGAGCTAAGCCATCAACAACTGCCACCACGACCGATGTTGTCCGTGTGGCCTTGGCATACATTGATTCGCTCATGTCAGCGAGCATGGCCCTTCCCATCTCCTCCACTTCACGGTCTCTTTCAGCAGTCTCGGCCAAGTATGAGCCGCTGAACCCAGATACAGCCATGGCCACACTCGTACCGACAGCTGCGAGAAGAAGCGCGTTGAAGATTATGCCTGGGTTGGCTGGGTCTATCGTGATGAGACCGCCGAGAATAAGTCCCAACATTGTCAGTGCGCCGTCGAATGCGTTCATTGCCAAGTAGCGGCGGGCGATCTCAACACCCTGTGTGAGCTCTAGTGCCCTCATCGTGCGTTCGATAAACCCACGATCGTCATCAGGAGTGATCCCTTCTTGACGACCCTCTCGTTGGTCATCCTCTGGTTCGGTCACAGAAACGTTACTCCACGAATGATGTCCATCGTACTCGGAAGGCGGGTGGGTTATAAGCTATCCGGATTAGAGTGTTCGATGAAGCAACTGGTCTTCTCGCTACTGCTTCATGGAGCTCTTTCATCTCTGGGTTGTCCGACATCCGCCGGAGAAGGCTTCAGAAGATTATGAATCCCGTCCAAATAAGGACAACGAGAATGAACAACACCAAGACAAGAATCAGGAAACAGATCAGTTGTAGGCTGCACGTGCAGCATCTTTCACAGAAGCCTTTCTCTTCCGGTCTGTGCGGGGCCTCTCCGTAGTCCTCAGGCATTGGTATCTCGGTCATTTGCATCACGTAGTCATTCTTGATGTGCTTCACCAGAAGCCTGCTGAGTCTGTGTCTATCTCTCATATGAGTATATCGGGCTTGAATGCAGCTCCTCCTGGGATGGTGATGACTGAACTCGGGGCTACGCAAAGATGAAAAGCCCAGATGATGGAGAGCTACGTGTATCGATGCATTCTGTCGATAAGCACGCTCTGGGGATAGGATGGTGTCGGAGAAGAACCAGATTGACACAATCTACGACAGACCCTTTGGTCTAAGGCTAGTCGGCCTGACTCAGATGTCCTTTGGAGTCTTCGGTCTTCTTGCTGCAATAGGCGTCTTGGTAGCCTCGTTCATTGGTGACCCCACATTTGCCACAGTGGGCCCATTCTACGCCTTGATTATCTTTGTAGGAGTTGCCCTTCCTTGCCTGATCATAGGCAACTATGTGGATGACCTGAGGCGCAATGCAGTCATTGCTCAGATTATCTACAGTATCGTGGCAATTGGACTAACAGGGTATTTTCTCTACAACTGGGGACTGTCCTATCACTGGACTGTTCCATGGCTGGGTACGAGCTTTGATATTGCAATCGGCAACGTTGCCGCCTTCGTCCTAGCTAGTCAATCGGTCTTCGTTATCTATCTTCTAGTCAGATGGAATTCAGTTGCACCTCCACCCGGAACTGTCATCGTTAGAGACCGACGTAGAGCGCGATTGATAGAGAGGGGTCTCTATCCCAGTCCGCTGGCTCCTTCAATGCTTGCTCCTGATGGCGAGCACGTACTAACACCTGAAGAAACGAAGCGAATACTCGATGTACGAAGAGTCAGAACAGAAGAGGGAATGGCCATACTGTGCTCCAACTGCGGCGGTGCCACGCCCTTGACAGAAATGGGCGACGACAACACAATCGACTGTGCTTTCTGTGGAGTCACGCTGGCTGTCAGCAGTGTCTTTGTGCCTTGTGAGAATCATCCAGAGTATCTGGCGGCCACCAGCTGCGCCGTCTGCGGCAATCATTACTGTCGAGGATGTCTCACGGCGCAGGACCCACCTGTGGACGAAAGATGGCAAGGTTCTAGCGTTTACCTATGCCGCAAGTGCTTCGAGGGTAGATATAGACCGGCCGTTACGACGACATCGCTAGTCCTTCCAATAGAGGACCTTTTCGGCAAGGCAGGTGGTCGATTTGGGAGAGTTGGCAA
>JBHLPB010000088.1:0-9153 GCA_048939905.1 Promethearchaeota archaeon | reverse complement strand
GGTGCGCACAAGCCCTGTGCCTGATGCATGAAAAGGAAATTCATCGATACCCCGTTCGGGGCTCTCCTAACTCACTATGACAACAGACGTGTTTCAGGCTATGTGCGCAATGACATTAAAACTGGCAATAGGGTATAAAGTAATCGAGATGGCTGTCTATCAGAGTTGACTTGATTCAAACTTGAGATGTTACAAACTCAAATAATGGTAAGACCCCATGTAGTAGTGGGCAGGCAATGATATCGCAGCTGCTGTACCTCGAATGCCCACAGTGTGGGAAAGACTACTCAGCAGATGTTACAAAGACATACTGCGTATGCGGCTCTCCGTTATCAGCAGTCTACGATCTGATTAGCGTCATCGAGGACATTAACACAGACCAGTTCCCTTCGAGGATAAACTCAATGTGGAGATACTCTCAGCTTCTACCTGTAAACTCACCATCCTTCATCTTCAGCCTAGGAGAAGGCTGGACTCCACTTGTCAGTACAAGACGACTTGGCAAGCATCTGGGCCTCAGACTTCTTACGATTAAAGATGAATCTCAGAATCCCACGGGTTCTTTCAAAGATCGGGGTCTTTGCACATCGATATCAAAGCATTCTGAGCTCGGTGCAAACTCATTTGCCATGCCATCTGCAGGGAATGCGGCGGTTTCAGCCAGTGCGTACGCCGCTGCAGCTGGGGCGGAGTGTCACATCTTCATGCCTGCTGATACACCGGAGCCATTCTTTCAGGACTGTGAGGTCTACGGCGCTAAGACCGTGCGGACAGAGGGCACCATTTCTGATAGCGCAGCCGCGATGGCTAGGAGGAATGCAGACTGGACTGACCTGTCAACCACCAAGGAGCCCTACAGAGTGGAGGGCAAGAAGACGTTGGCCTTTGAGATTGCGGAGCAGCTCGGATGGAGAGTACCGAACGCCATCATATCTCCAACCGGCGGTGGTACAGCTTTGATTGGCATATGGAAGGGATTCCACGAGCTCGAGGCTCTTGGCCTAATCGGGAAGCAAAGGCCAAGATTGTACGCGGCACAAAGCGCGGGATGCGCTCCTGTGGTGAGGGCAATTGAACGTGACACGGAGAACATTGAACCATGGCCTGATAGCCGGACCAAGGCTCTTGGACTGAATGTGCCAAGTCCCTTTGCAGGAAGGCTAATCCTTGCAGCCATTCGCGGATCTGGCGGCAGTGCCGTGGCTGTGGCCGAGCAGGAAATCGAGCCATGCAAGAGAATAGCAGCCAGAATGGAGGGTCTGAACCTTTGCCCTGAGGCGGCGGTCGGTTTGGCAGGTCTCAGGAATCTTGTCGAGATGGGCGAGATTGATTACGACGAAGAAGTCGTCTTGATTAACACAGGGTCTGGGGCCAGATATTACTACAACTCAAAAGTTCAGCCCAATGACTAGGGGCATAGGTCACACCTCGGTAGCGCAGATAGCAAACTATTAGGGCGTACGACTGAGTAATCCACTTGTACTGGACGATTAGGGATGCGCCCTCGTCCGGAGGAAACCAATTGACCAACGAAAGAAGCAATCAACGCGCCTACGAGACCGGCGGCGATTATCGCACAATCAAGGATTCACTTGCTGCCGGTAAGATCGAGGGCACCTTTGCGCTATTGATTATTGCCACGTTCTTCATCCTTGAGTTCTCTCATTTCGACCCGGCCATGGTCGTCATTCTTGGGCTTGTAGGAGGAGGTTGGCTTGCCTTCCGACCCTCAGAATGGGCAGTGGAAGGCATTGAGAGTGTAGCCGGACATCGGGGGTATACGGCATACATCGCTGGGATGTTGTCAAGTCTTGCCAGCAACATGCCTGAGGCTGTCGTGAGCGGTCTCACTGCATTTAATGGATTCACACAGAACAGGCCAGAGTTGCTAACCATAGCTATTCTGTCAGTTCTGATTGCGGCTGGTTTCAACATGCTTCTGCTCGGAATGACCATCATCATCTCGACGCGTAGGAAAGATGATATGGCCGTCCCGGAAGAAGCAATCAAGAAGGACTCAGTACTCATTCGCTGGACAATCGTTGCTCTTGTGAGCATGTTCGCGTTGGGGATTGTCGACGTCACTTTCAATCCGGAGATTGAGAACCCCGTGTTTCCATCGGGAGCGTCTCTCATACTCTTCGTGTCGTACATCCTCTACGCTTTTGACCTCATGAGAGGCGAAGAGGTCAAGAACGCAGAGATGACAACGCCGCATCACTCTAGGAGAGACGCAACTTTTCTGAGTCTGATTGGGTTTTCGGGCATCTTCTTCGCTGGTCACATGCTAACGACATCAGTCGAGCTTCTGCTAGTGGAGTTTGATGCATCCATCAGAGCGGTCGCCAATCCCGTCACGGTGGCGGCACTCATCTTGGGCGCGGCCGGTGCATTACCAGAGCACGGTATCGCTCTAGTCGCAGCCGCAAGGGGCAAGATTGGAATCGCAGTTGGAAATCTCATGGGAGGTATGCTACAAATCCTCTTACTTGTGATGGGAGGCATTGGGTTCTTTGTACCGATTCCTATGAACAGATATGTTCTCTTTCAGATAGTTGTTATCGCAGGCAGCTTGTGGTTCCTCAAGCGAGCCATAACTGATGATCACAAGCTTGACACATTTGAGGGACTTATGATTCTCCTCCTTCAGCTATATGTGTTCACGTTACTGATTTGGGGAACGCCTATAGGATAAGGCTAAGGACCAAGGTGAGGTCATTCTGGTGGATTGTTTCCATCGCGGCCTTGGCAACTTCATCATCCTCTGGCCTAAATGCAATCGACAGACCGACGGTGTCAAAGACACTTAGATCATTCCGCCCATCACCGACAAAGGCAGTTTCCTTGAGAGACACGTTGAAGTGATTGCATATGTGCCGTATCTTCTTCACCTTCTCACCCCAGGCAACCCTTGTTTCAACTTCTCCGGTCAGCTTGCCATCTGAATGTAGAAGTCTGTTTGTAAGAACATAATCGACACCGATCCGCCTTGCAACATCCTCCGCAAGGATATCAAGCCCGCCTGACAGAATGGCGACCTTGATTCCAGCTTCCTTGAGCCTGGCAACTGTTTCGTTGGCTCCAGGAATGAGCTCGGTGGCCTTTACGACGCTCATGACCTCTTCCACGGGCCGTCCTTTCCAGAGTGAGGCGTCCAAATCGGCCCACTCAGTGTATGTGATTTCCCCAGCAAAGTATTGTTCATAGAATCGTCGGCCCTCCACCTCGGTGCCAAAGTGCTCGTGGAGTCTCCACCAAATGCTAGAGTGACTCGTGAGCGTTCCGTCAACGTCAAAGACAACAAGCCGGATTACCATAGGGGAATCTCCCATCAGAACACTCTGTCGCTTTATCTCAGGTCTGGGCCTCGCGTTCACGTTCTTCCTTGGCTTCTCGCTCCAGATCGGCTAGCAGATCGTCAATGCGCTTCTCGTCTGACTTTGCCTGCTCTGGAGTCCTAGTACCCGTATCAGTTCCAAGCGCGGGAAGGACACCTTCTTTCTCTAGAAGTATCTCTGCTTCCATTGACTCGAGCTGACGGTCAACTCGTTCTTCTGATTCAACAGACGCCCCCGTTGATAGGTCCTCCGAGAGTAGTTCACCTGCAATCGAAATATGCTCGAATGACTCTGAGAGTTTGTCTAGTTGAAGCTGAATCTCGGTCGGACTCAACATTGCCCGCGCATCTGTTAGCGCGTCATTGGCAATTGTAAAGGCTCTTAGTACTTCGGCTTGGTCCTTGGCCTCTTCCACATTCAGTAAAGCGGTTTCCAAGGTGAGAAATTGCTGCTGATATCGTCCGCGTCTAGTTTCAAGATCGACAACAATGGAAAGATGGCCCCTCGCCTGGCTTCGGTCACCTCGAGCCATGGCTTCCTTGGCTTTCTTCTGCTCTTCTACCATACGTGTATCGAGTCTTCTGATTCTGAGTGTGAGAGCATTCATGGTCCCCTTTATCTCGAGGATCCCTCTCTCAGCATCAACCTTTTTCTTCCCACTAAGAAAGCCCATGGCATGCACCAGAATCGGCCTTGTTCTTGTGTGATGTCCTCAGTTTGGCCATTTAAACGATTGGAATACAAATGCGAGTCGGCGGAAACCTTGAAATCATCGAAGCAGACCGGTCAATACTGTTTTAGAGGGGTTCGAGATGTAGGGCGAATGAGGACCATATGACACTCGTCAGTGACCTGATGAAGGCCATAAAAGCCGCCAAGAAAGTCGTCCACGAAAACCTGTCTTCAGCCTCGGAACTCACGGGCAGCACCAATCCGTTCGGAGACAAGACTCTGGTTCTGGACATTCGAGCAGAAGACACTATAATTGAAACACTTCATGAATCTAGTATATCTATGGCAATCCTGAGCGAGGAAAGAGGACTAATATTAGGTCAAGATAGGCCTGAGTACTTGATTGTTGCAGATCCTGTTGACGGCAGTGCAAATCTAGAACGCGGCATCCCTCTTTGTTCCGTTGGAGTTTCAGCCATTCCTTACTCTGACACTATGATGACCGACGACACTGAGATTAGCATAATTGACTCTTTCTTCACTCAAGAAACGTACTCCGCTGTAAAGGGGGAGGGAGTCAAGAGAAACGGGAGGAGTGTGAATGTGGCCGATTCAACATCACTTGACGACGCCATCATCTCATATGATACAAAGAAACCATGGGATCAGAGATTCTCGGAGAGTACAGTAAGAGTCTTGTCCGGCGTCCGTGACATGCGTAGGTCAGCGAGCAATCTGCTCGACCTCTGTTGGGTCGCGTCGGGTAGTCTTGACGCCATGGTCGATCTGAGGGATATCCTGCCGATTGTTCACGTGTGTGGAACACATATGGTATTTGAGGCTGGAGGCTTCGTTGTAGACCATATGGGCAACCGCCTGAATCTGCCAATCAATCTTGAACAGAGGATGAGTTTTGTGGCTGCGTCCAACGAGAAGACAGCTAGGGACATTCTCGATATGTTCACCAAAGCTTGAGATTGTGTGCGAAGACTTCACCGCATCTGATTCTTTATATCTAGCCAATAGCCGGACGAGGGTTGAGAAACCAAAATGACGAAGCCAACAATTCCACCCGAAATCCAACTGGCTATGCAGAAAGTGAAGCACAAGATTGTGGTGCTTTCGGGCAAGGGCGGTGTTGGCAAGACGACGATAGCGACCAATCTGGCAATGTCCTTTGCTAAGATGGACTTTGCCAGCGGGATTCTAGACGTCGACATATACGGGCCCAATGTTCCGAAGCTTTTGGGCCTTGAAGGACAGCACCCGCATACCGACGGAGAGCAGATTGAACCAGTGGTTGGCCCCCTCGGAATCAAAGTCATGAGCATGGGGTTCCTGCTTCGTCATGCAGATGATGCTGTGGCTTGGAGAGGTCCCATTGTTGCAAAGGCAATCTCTCAGTTCTTGGGTAATGTAAGATGGGGGGAGCTGGACGTCCTTGTCGTGGACCTGCCACCTGGAACCGGAGACGAGATTCTCAGTATCCTTCAACTAATACCAGACATCACTGGCGTAGTCATTGTTACGACACCACAGGAGGTTGCAGTCCTAGACGCCAGGAGAGCAACACAGCTCGTCAAGAAGATGGGAACCCCGATTCTAGGAATCATTGAGAATATGGCCGAGTTCATCTGTCCCAGCTGTGGGGAATCTCATAAGCTGTGCGGTGAAGGCGCAGCCGAAGACGCAGCACAAGAGTACGGTGTAGACCATCTTGGACGCCTGCCGCTTGATCCTCAAATCATCAAGCTTAGCGACGGTGGAACCCCTTTCGTAACAGATAGACAGAACTCCGCGTCAACCACTGCATTTGAATCTGTGGTAGAGAAGATCTCTGCGAAGATAGGTCTGAGCTAGGTTCAGTCCCCTTCGTCTTCCTCTTCTTCTTCCTCTTCTAAGTCTTCCACCTCTTCTTCAACTTCCTCCTCATCGGAGGTCGCCTTCGGGGTGAGTCTGGAAAGGAGAAGATAGCCTAATAGTACGCTTAGACCTGTGAGCCCAAGCGTCACCACAAATGCGCCAGTCTGGCCAAACAGGGTCACAGCATTGAGGAGAACGTCTGGCTTCGGAACTCCGAGCAGTACAGTCTGCAGCCAAGTCGGGATAGCAAAGACAAGTGGCACGCAGACGACGACTAGCAGAATGACAGACATGATGATCTCAGCTGTATAGATGAGGATTCTCCGAAAAGTACTGTCAACGGCCTTCCTTGCACCGGACATCTTGCATTCTCCGTGCGATGCCGAAATTGGTCGGCCTTTAAAACTTGCTGGACGTCTGGGCTGCTGAACGAGGAGAATGAGAATTGAGAGAGGGGGTCCGAAAAACAGGCTTGTCAGCGCGTGTTTCCGTTGACTTGCGGTTTTGAGAGGAGGGAGAGGGGGAGGAGAGGAGATGGAATCGGACCCCCAATCCACTCATATGTTAGACATAACTAGTATATAAACGTATACCATATCATATATTAACTTCTAATCAATATCCAGATTGATTTCGAGAGGACTAGCTGCATCTCATGACTTGTGAGGGGCCCCCCTAGAGAGGCATTATGATCTCTCCTGACGAGATTGAAAGGAGGGCAAAAAGGGGCCGGAGAGAACGCTGGAAGGAGGAGAGAGAAGCGTATGAGAGAGAGAACGGCCCCAAACGCCCTTCACAAAAAGACATGTCTCAAGAAGTATTTAAGCAAATCTTGTTTGAGAATAAATTTACTAGGTTTTGGCGCGGTTTGTCGACCACCTTGGTTGCAGAGAAGTTTCGGCAGAAGCATTGTTTCAGTCCTAGCGCCCAGAGTCAATGGCGTCAGGAATCTGTGTAAGAGAGTCAAAGACCCTTTCGGCACCAGCCTTGAAGAGTTCATCCTTTGAGGTCTCCCCTGTTGCTACCCCCCAAAACTCTATTCCTGCTCTAGTGGCCGCGGCTGCGTCGATGCGAGCATCACCAACATAGACAACCTCATCTACACCTACACCTAGCTTCTCCGCGACACTTCGAAGACCGTCAGGGTAAGGTTTTGGACTAGGGGATTCATGCCGAGTCTGGATGAGATCAAACAGACCCGTCATTGGTATCTTCTTGAGTATTTGATCGACAGCACTTCTGCCATTGTTGGTGAGAATAGCAGTCTTGAGGCCCCGGAGTTTCAGCTCTTGGACTACCTCTAGCGAACCTTCGATTAGCTCTGCGTCTGTTGCAGCCCATCCTTCGTGTACACTTAGGATCTCGTCAATCTCGGCCTGCATTGTTTCCCAGTCGTCGGTAGCGATTCCTTGAGAAGAGAAGTATTCCCTTGCCTTGACCGTGGTACTGGATATTCCGTCCTCAGGCTCAAGCAGGTCAGGAGGCATGCCTCTCGTAATGTAGAACTTCTTGGTATCGTTTCGCATGGCATCCAGCGGGAGTGCGAGGACTGTAAGAGTCCCGTCCAGGTCGAACACAACCGCTTTCAACATCCTCAATTCGCCGTCCGACTGGCACTATGAAGTCCTCTTAAGCTTAGTCCTCTGCTGAATAGACAAGTGCTTTGACACACTCACCTTCACTGTCTGCTGGGCGCATTACTTCCATCTTGACGCCTTTGCCGATGCCTTCAGCTACTGCCTCCACATAAGGCAGACAGGCATGTTCACAGTAGATGTTCCGATGTTTCTTGAAACTCTCGTATTGTGGACAGAATGAATGGTCAACCTCTCCTCTTGTTTCAGAAACCCAGCGGACATGCGCCTTCGCTCCCATAATATTCGCGAGGACCTGCCATGCGTCCATTGCGTCTCTAACTGATATCCCTAGCGACAGCCTCTCACTGAGTGTTTGAGCATCCTCTTCACCAAGTCTTCGGAATATCTCTGATGCCGCCTCAAGACCTTCGTTTCCAAAGCGTTCGTCAAGGACTCGCGCGGTTTCCGTGGTCAACCTAACAACCATGCTCCGTAGCTCACTCACCTTCATGCCTGCCGGAATGATACCCCTAGTAGCCGCCATCCTCACTATTCCCATAATCAGAGAACTCTCCACAGATTCTTCAAGATAATGCGAAGGACACATGCTAGGCGGTACTCTATTAGCCTTTCCTCTGCATTGATGTACTTCCTCGACCAATCAGATTTAAGACCTTCAAGGTGACATCTGCCTCGGGACGCTAGGTTGAGTTGGCAAGATAGTATCGATACGTCAAACATGAAATCAATGGTTTCTGGATTTCCAAAGCTTCTGAGAGCATCTAGACCGAATGATGACGTACTTCAGGAAGCTGGACGTCTGCGTAAGAGGGGGATAGATGGCATCTTGCTTCTAGGAATGGGTGGAAGTGCGATTGCAGGCGAGATTTGCAGAGCATATCTTCATGACAGGACTGCAATACCAATCCTAAGTGTCCGCGACTATGTGATACCTCAGTTCATAGACGACCGTTGGGTGACTATAGCTGTGAGCTACTCGGGCGACACCGAAGAAACCCTTTCTGCTTTTGAGAAAGCAATGTCACGAGGGAGCACCACTTTCGCGTTCACAACGGGAGCCGCTCTGAAAGAATGTGCAGGCGATTCTCCGGTTCACATCCTTTTGCCAGGATTTCAGCCGCGTGCAGCACTACCAATGATAATATCAGGACTGTTGCCTGTTCTTGAAACGCTCTTAGGTCTGGACACTACAGATTTGAACACGGTTTCAGTAGATATCGAACACGTGTCCTCGTTATGGGCCGGAATGCAGACAACGCCGGCTGATCTTGCCAAGATGGCCAAAGATACGATTCCGCTATTCATCGGTTGGAGACATCTTATTCCTGTTGCATACAGGGCGCGTTGTCAGATGAATGAGAATGCGAAGAAGATGGCATTCAGTTCGGAGTTGCCAGAGGCGAATCACAACGAAATTGAGGGCACGGCGTCTTGTGTTAAGACCCAATTCTTGCCTGTCTTCCTCCGCAGCAAGGAAGAAGACAAGAGGATTCAAACCCGGATTGAAACGACACTTGAAGCCTTCTTAGAGAGTGGTTGCAATCCAGTGAATCTAGATCTGAATCTCCCTTCACGTATACATGAGATTCTCGGCTACACCCACTTTCTGGATTCAATGTCAATAGAGCTAGCTGAAATCCTAGGAGTAGATCCGATGCGGGTTGAGAGAATCACCGAACTGA
>JBHLPB010000087.1:0-9191 GCA_048939905.1 Promethearchaeota archaeon | reverse complement strand
CCCGATATGTGTAGCCCCGAGTCTTTCCACTGGCCTTGATCCAGAGGATCAGGGCCTGAATCTTGTAGTCCACACTGGCATCGAGAAGCCATCCAACCTGTTTCATCCAGCCCCCTTCTCCTGGACTCCCTTCTCAAGTTCATTGAGTTTCCTTTGAAGCTCGTCGACTTCCTTGAGCAGCTCTACCACTGTGGAAACAAGGGCCACTTCCATGACCCGTGGTGTGACTATCATGGTACCAGCATCGGCATACGCTCGAGCATAGTCGAAGACGCGGTCAAGGACTCCTCGGTTATTCGGCTTCAGTACTCTTCGAAATCCTTTCCATCTTGATTCCTCAAGCGAAATGTTGTCTCTAAAAGTTCTCGCGGTGCGACCCATGTCTTCATCCCTACTTTCGTGTGTGTCAAGAGACTAAGGCGGCGGTCTCTAGACTAATCAGGCCAGATGGTTAGAACCCCGTCAATTGTGGCTTTTGTGGGATGCAGATGTTCATCTGAGGGAATGAAGCCGAGGGGGACGGATTCCCGAAAGTATGCGAGGGCCGAATCTGTCTAATCTATACTCTGCAAAGAATCGAGAGTTACGAAAGCACCGTACTCAGTTCCTATTCCCTCGATCTCCGTATCAGAATACTGCGGGTCTTCAAAGCACCCAATCCGCCCAAGAGCAAGACTAGTCCAAAGAGGGCAAATCCCATTGATGAGATACTGATGAAGAAGTACTGTGTTCCCTCAATCAGATTTGGTGCAAACCAAGGCAGACCAAGTCCGTTTCTAACGATGAAAGCAACCATTGCCCCAACATATGTGATTGTGACGAGTGCGAAGAACATGGCACTCCAAATAGCACCATCTCCTTCCTTTGGACTATGACCTTTCTGAGCATACGTTAGAAGCGCGAGAAAGACAAGAACTGCTGGAACAAGTGCCATCAGAGTCATAGTAAATACAGGTACCATGAAGTCCAACGCGTCTTCTGGAACGTAGCTGGCGGAGAATTTCCATCCTGTCAGCAGTATAGAAGCCAAGAGAAACGCGAAGTAGAAGAACACGGATACCACTATCACACCCAGAAGCTTCTTTGTAGCAGTCGTCCATGCTAGCTCGTTCCGCTTTCTGTAAGCTAGGAAGCCAAGAAGAAGTAACACAGGGCCTACAATAACTCCGATTATCGCAAGCCTCGTTGTCACCTCGCTGGAAACCTTGAGCATCTTCGCGCTTCTCAGAATATCTAGAGAATGTCTTTCGGATATCTGAGAGCTAGCTATGGATGCCGCGTAGAGGCTGCTGGTGAAATTGTCGTCTGCGAAGTTTAGGTATTGAATTGCCAATTGCTCGCTGCTGTCAAACATCCCTCCATATCCCATGACCTGGAGTCTGCTCAGAGCCTGCGAGAGGCGAATCTGGGCGAGATTCATCCGATAGATGGCCTCCTGCCTTTCCGTCAGACTAAGACATTCAAAGAGCACACGCCCTGAGCAGTCGGACGGAATCTCATTGCCCAGCAGCACTGAGAGCGTGGGGACAATGGAATTCTGATGGACCGATCCACTATAAATCCCTGGAGTCACATCTGGACCTCGTATCAGAAGAGGAATGTGGAGCGCCTCACGTTCTACGCCACCATGACTTCCCCTGTCTGCAGCGACGCCTACCATTCCGTGGTCTGACGTGATTACAACCGCAGTTTGGTTGAGTATTCCAGCATCTTCGTACTTGCTGAGGATGGCACCGATGTATTCATCTTCGCTACTCAGGGCATCAACGTATTCTTGACTGAATGGTCCCTTGGTTTCCCCCTCATGATCAGTATCAGAGAAATGTACGATCATGAGAGTCGGTCTCTGAGAATCAAAGAGTGCTTGTGCATACTGTGAAACCGTACTGTCGTCAGGGTCCTCAAGTGGTGTTTCGATTCGGGAACCAGGATTGGTCACATTGACCAACTGGCCTTCGCTGAACGTTATTGTGTAATTAATCCACTTCCCAAACATGACGTACCAGCTGTAGCTACCTACAACTGCCGTTTTTCCAGAGTTTCTCACCGTTGCGTTCCAGATGGTGTCGGCACGAAACTCCCCATCATAGTCATTACTAATGACTTCGCTCTCGGACGAGTTGACCCCTGAGGATATGACTCCATACCCAGTCCTGCTCACGCTAATCAGTGTGGAGCATGTTGTGTCAGTGAAGTTGGCCCACTCTCCTAGAGCCTCGATATTGGGCTTCTCTGTCGAGAAGAATGTGTCTGCTCGAACTCCATCAAGCACAAAGACGATGGTATAGTTCGCAATCGGAGTCATCCCCATACCGCTGATTGAAGAAGATGGCCTTGCTGGGACATAGCTGTACGGATTGGCAAACTCAACATAGGTCTCATATCCATGAAGGGCCACTGCCATAGATCCAATAGTAACTCCGAGCATCAAGAAGACTGTAAACGCCAATACTCCCGTCCTTCTCTTCATCAACGAACTCTCCAGCAGAAGAGCAACCATGATGAATGATTGCTATCCTTTTGATAGACGAATAGCTCCTTATTATATTAGCCTCGGAACACTCGGGTCTGTGAAATGAAACTAGTATGGGATGTCTTGGTCCTTTTAGATCGTCTTCAGAGCTCTACTGACCACCATCCAACTGATGTTACCTAGCATCTCGTGTGGCAAGTAGAAGATGGAATTCTTGTCATAAAGAAGGCGAACACTCGCTGGAAACTCTTCATCCTCATCCTCGAATATCAACAAGACCTTCACGTGAGGTAAGAATGTTATCTCAAAGCCAGCATCACCGTGGTCAACTCTCTTGGCACCGAGACGTTCTAGGGCCTCGAAGAGCTTCTCTCTCTTCTCAAGAAAGACCGATGTCAAAGTATTGACGTCCTCCTCATCGAAGGAGTATCTGCATGCCCAAGAACCACTCAATGCGTTGAATTTCACCCATTCGCCTGCTTCACCTTCGTCCTTGGCCTTGCTATAGTAGTAAAGGTGGGGAACGAGTCTATTGATGCTGACCTTATCCCCGGTGAGCGTGTCAAGTGCCTCTCCGGTTTCCAAGTCTACTCTAAGGCCCAGGCTGTCCAGATACCAGTCAGTGATTCCGAATCGCCCTTTGATTGTCTTGATGTCTTCCCCAAAGTTCTCCCAGTTCCAGAACGCGGAGCTCGTGTCGAATTCCTCTACGTCAAACCTGGCCGCAAGTTCGCGTGCGTGGCTCATCCAGTACTCAAGAATGTCGTCGCCCATTGCAGTTCAAAACCGCTACGGTCCGCTTATACTTCATTCTTTTCATAGGTGAAAAACAGTTAATGTTTGAGCTGTATCAATGGACAGGTGCCTCATGCTGAGATGTAGCAAGTTATCGTTGTGGGCGCCGAGTGTTGAAATAGCTCAGCATATGTTCAGCATATACCTAAATAGGTGAACCGTCAAATACGGCCCAAGTCGCCTACAATAGGCTAGGTGTGCTAAACATGGTCACTGCATTGTTCAAAGTCGTTCTCATGGGTGATGGGTCGGTCGGAAAGACCAGCCTTAGGCGCACCTACATGGGAGAAGGCTTCAAGGCCAACTATATGATAACAATCGGTGCGGACTTCGCAGTGAAGAAGATGGAACTGTCCGGCGGACATGATGTAAGCATTCAGATCTGGGACTTGGCCGGACAGGAGCACTTCAAGAGTGTCCGTTCCACCTTCTATAGAGGTGCCCAAGGCGCCCTGGCAGTCTACTCGACTGTTGAGCGTGCTTCTTACGACAACATCCCCAACTGGCTCGATGAGTGCTGGAATAATGCAGGGAAGAAGATTCCAATTGTCCTTATTGGGAACAAGATTGACCTACGCGATCAGTTCAAGGACAATCCAGTGATGCAGCAGACACTCGTGACCACCGAAGAGGGGCAAGCACTCGCAAAGAGAATCGAAGACCGAGGAGCACACGCCAGCTTCCTCGAAACCTCAGCAAAGACAGGAACGAACGTCGAGGCTTCATTCTTGGAGCTAGCAATCAAGATATTAGAGGTCGGCGGACTTAGTTGACCAGTGTCTGAGTGTAGTTCACATGTCGTTGGGTGATTTTCTCTTTCCACAGGTAGAGCTAAAGCTAGTTATCGCACATTCATTTGAAACCGACATAGAGGCAGTTCGGAACAAGATGTCCACAGAGTATCTGGAGTCAGCGGCAAGAGTTTCGCTGAGCACTGGGAATCTGAAGCGACTTGGGCTCAAAGAAGGCGATGCAGTGAGTGTCGAGTCGAAGACCGGGAAGGTAGTCGTCAAAGCATTTCCTGACGAAAAGCTTGAGGATGGCTTGGCAGTCATGCCTCGCTCACCATGGGCTCTCTCACTTGTTGCTGTTCCATCTGACGGAGAGTCAGTTCAACTCCATGGAATCCCTGTTGCTGTCACAAAGAGTAGCGACAAAGTCACATCGCTTGACTCTATTCTTGAGCCTCGTTGAATCTCTCCACCACTTTCTCGACTCTGCCCTTTTCCAGTTGCAGCTGGAGCCTGGGGTCCCCGTTGAGTAGGTCCTTCAATCTCTGAGCGGCTTTCATTGCCCTGGCTCGCATCCCATCCACTGACTCCCACGCGTGTTCTTCTTTGATTTGGACCCTTCGCTTCTCAGAGATCTTGACAACGACATCTCGTTCGTAGAAACCACTCGGAGCCGGTTCCTTTCCAACCACAGCGTCAAAGAATAGTCCTCTCGCTTTCTCCCATTTCCGAGCAAGTTCCAGTTGCTCAACATTGTATCCCTCTCGTCGTACCTCAAGGACATCGTAGGGACACGAGTGTTCACACGCTCCACAGTAGAAGCAATTGTCATCGTTTATTGCGATCTTCTCTGCTGTACCGGTGGGATAGATTGCCTTTACTGGACATATGTTGAAGCAGTTGTTGCATCCCGTAGGATCGCATTTCTCCAGATTCTTGACTACGACCTCTCCAGAGAATGGCTTGGTGACCTCGAGTGCTTCATAGGGACATACTACGGCGCAGAGACCGCATTTCACACAAGTCTCGTTATTGTGGTGAAGCTTCCCGGTTATCCCAATCTCACCAATCTGACGGGGGGTTGACTTTGTGCATTCAACTTCTATTGCCTCATCAGGACAGATCTTCTCGCACAAACCACAGTAGTCGCACTCCTCCTCCTTGACTCTTATGGCAACAGCAGGCCGGAAATCAGGTGGTTCTGCAGTTTCAGACCAGTAGACTGTGATTGCTTCTGGGCAGAGGAGTTCACAAAGTCCACAATACGAGCACTTGTCCTCATCTACCCGTATCTTGCCCTCTGCCGACTCTTCGCCTTCATAGATGACTAGTTCTTTCTTCTTGCTAACTTCAATATCAACACTAAGTGATTCTGTCGGACAAACCTTCGCGCACAGAAGACAAGGTGCGCATTTCTCATCGTCTACTGTATGAGTTCCATCAATTCGATTGAATTCATTGACTGCATCTTCGCCCTCATATGACGCGTCAAACGCCCTGAATACACATGCCGAGTCGCAAAGTCCACAGAAGGTGCACAACTCAGGGTCTACGTTCACCAGAGGTGCCCCCTCTATCCGCCCTGCAGCCGCTTCCGCTACCGGTCCAAGCGTTATTGCCTCCCACGGACATGGAAGGCACAGGCTACATCCGACACACTTCTCAATCTCATAGTCGAGTGTCCTCTTGAGGAGTGATGTCTTCCATTCGAGTCTTATTTTGCCGTCTATCAGATCCATGGATACGACAGGGCGCTCACCACTTGTGACATCTTGTCGTTCCATGTCCTCAGCCCCCCGTCATCTCTTCTGCGTCCGCCGGTTGAGCCTTTGCAACCTTGCCTACCATCTCCTTCCCGAGGGGTCCCAGTTTCGTGACCCTATTGACGAAGTCGTTTACCTGTTCGGCGAACTGATCTGCCTCAGATGCAGAAACACTTCCAAAGAACAGACGTCGACCGTCAATCCCTGCACCCTCGAGAGCCTCACGGATGGTGTCGGTCCTGCTCTTTGCGTATCGAGCCCCTGACCGATAATGGCAGTCTTGAACGTGGCAGCCCATCACTGCTACCCCATCCGTCCCTTCTGCAAAGGCGGTCAGTACGGTTTCTGTGTTGAGGCGTCCAGTACATGGCACTTGGATATTGATTATGTTGGGGGGATATTTGATTCTCGAGGTGCCTGCTCTGTCTGCTGCACTGTAGGCACACCATCTGCAAAGGTACCCCACAATGGCTGGTCTGACTGGATTATTCACAACAGCTGCCTTGGTTGCCTCCAATAGCTGTTCCGTGGTCAGACAGGGAAGATCAAGTGCTCCTGATGGGCATGCGGCAGCGCACGCACCACAACCTCTGCAGGCTGCCAAGTTGATCCCGGGATACTTCTCATCGTCAAACTTGATGGCATTCGGCGTACAGATGACTTCACAGAGACGGCAACTGATACATACATCCTTATCGAAAGAAGGCACGCATGCTTCTGTAATCACACTGCCGCTTGCGAGTAGAGTCTTCACCTTCGAAGCTGCAAGTCCGGCGTGAGCTACGCTGTCGGCTATGTCCTTTGGACCTTGCGCCACTCCAGCTAGGAAGACTCCTCTAGTGACAGTGCTACTCGGACTCAGCTTCGGGTGTTGCTCTAGGAAGAAGCCGTTCTCGTCTAGAGGCGCTCTGAACAGGTTCGAGAGCTCACGGTTACTTGGCTCCGCATCCATGCCTACCATCAGTACTACAAGGTCTGCATCCAATTCGAGGTGTCTTCTTAGCAGAGTATCCTCAGCACGGACAGTCGTCTTGCCAGAAGTTGGGTCGAGAACCACTTCACCAATGTTTCCTCGAATGAAAGTGACATTGTGATCCTTAGCCGAGCGTTCATACAGCTCTTCCTGCCCCTTCCCGAATGTCCTCATGTCTGTATAGAAGACGTAAGCCTCACAGCGAGGTATCTGCCTCTTGATCTGTACTACCTCTTTGACAGCTGCTGTGCAACAGACTCGACTGCAGTATGGCCTGTCAAGACGTTCCGACCGGCTCCCAACGCATGGTACGAATACAACACGTTTTGGCCTCTTGCCAGTTGAAGGCCGCACAAGCTTGCCACCACTGGGGCCATCGGGATTCAACAACCTCTCAAGTTCAAGAGATGTTATCACATCCGGATTCTCACCATAGCCGAATTCCTCCACAAGCGTTGCGTCGAAGGGTTTGAAGCCTGTAGCAAGAATGATCGCACCGAACTCGATTGCTTCGGTGACGTCAACATCATCATATCTTAGTGACTTCGGCTCGCAGACCCCCGCACAGGACTGGCAGCCTACACAATGGTCGGAATCGATGTAGGGGGCAAGAGGTACTGCATCGACTGATGGCCTGACCATTGCCTTTCTGTGTCCTAGGCCATAGTTGTAGTCGTCCGTCACGTCCACCGGACACACATCGATACATCTGTTGCAGCCCGTACAGGTATCTATGTCAACGAATCTTGCCTTCTGTTTCAGCGTGACTTTGAATCTCCCAACAGAGCCTCTTACATCAAGAATGTCCGTCAGAGTCTTTGTCTGGATGTTTGGATGCCTGGCAATCCTTGTCATCATCGGTCCGAGGATACAGATGCCACAGTCAAAAGTCGGGAACAGCTTGTCCCACTTGGCCATATGGCCTCCCAAGAAGCCCTCTCTCTCGACAATCACTGTTTCTATTCCTGAGTCCGCCATCTCAAGAGCTGCGGTCATACCCGCAACGCCGCCGCCTACGACAAGTGCCCTTTCCACGACTGGGATGCTATGAGTAGGGATGACCTCGGCTGCGCCCACATTGGCAAGTCCCGTGTCGATTATTGCCGCGGCCTTTGCTGTTGCCGTATCAGGGTCATCGTAATGGACCCAGCTGCACTGCTCTCTGATGTTTGCCATATGAAGATGGCCGGGGTCAATGCCAGCCTCTTTGACTGCGTCATCGAACAGATTCTTGTGAAGATGAGGCGAGCAACCGGCAATAACGACTCTGTCGGCCCCGCTCTTCTTTATGGCCCCGATGAGATCGTAGACTCCCTGTTCTGAACAGAGGTGGTCATCCACCTCCACCAATGGGACTCCAGATGACTCATACCTCTTTCTGAGTGAGTCTACATCGATAGTATCGGCAATGTTGGAGCCGCACTTGCAGAGAAAGACAGCCGTCCGGTCGACCTGCTTCTTCTCTGCCTTGGCCTTCTTCTTGCGACTCACTGTTTCCACCTAGATGTATAGGAAGCTACTGATGCCGATGTTATCTGATTGTTTGTGTTACTTTGTTCGTTCAACCCGTCCCGGTTCCCAAAACCGAGTATAAGTGTGAGCATTGGGGATACACGCTGCATATGAATGAGACCCAAAACGTGGCGAAGTGCACCCACCGGATGATTCATGTGCTAAGAAAGAAACCCTCCCCAGAACACCAGTGAACTGCGCATAGGCATGCGAGGGAGAACCACCAAGTGAAACTGAATCCGATGGAACTCTACAATCTTCTTCCGAAGACCAATTGTAGGCTATGCGAACCCAAGACTTGTATGGCATTCGCTACAAAACTTGCTCTCGGTGATGTCGTACCCGACGAATGTCCGCCTTTGTTGGAGTCAGGGTTTGAGAAGAACCTAGAGAAGATTAGGGAGATGGTTGCCCCCCTTCAGTCAGCCGAGACCACCGGCATCAAGCTTGATGAGGACAAGTGCACGGGTTGTGGCAACTGTGTTGTCGTTTGTCCGGTAGATGTTGCAGCGGAACCACCCACGAGTGAAGGAAAGGCTGCATTGAGTGAGGCGACGGTCTTCAGAGTGGAGAATGGTATATCGAAGATAATCAACCTAGAGAAGTGCAGGCGATTCCCCCCAGACCGCCTAAATTGTCGAGTCTGTGAACAATACTGCTGCACTGATGCAATCGAAATCTGGTAGGTGAGCTTATGGATGAGATAGTCTGTACTGGATGTTCGCTACTGTGCGACGACGCAGTAGCAGAGGGGAAGAAGGGAGAAGTCAAGTCACTTGGACTCTGTCGATTGGGTCACGTATACCTAGAATCGGCCGCAAAACATACTGAGGCTACCGCCATCACAAAAGATGGCAAGAACCAGATTGAGGTCTCTGTAGACAAAGTCCTGGAAAAGGCTGCCGAGTTGTTGACCTCAGGAGAGCGATGTCTACTACTTGGTT
>JBHLPB010000086.1:0-9232 GCA_048939905.1 Promethearchaeota archaeon | reverse complement strand
GCAACGCTCAGATTGATGGCATTGTCGGTGAAGACATCGAGCTCTCACGTTGCGGCAAAAAGCTGATTGTACTGGCGGAAGAGCTCATTGATGAGGAGGAGATTCGATTCAGGCCTGACCAGACAAAGATACCTTCCATGTACGTTGATCATGTGGTCGTGCTACCATACATTGCACACCCCATGATGTGCCACGACTACTACGACTACGATCTAGAGCATCTAATGATGTTTCACAAGATGACAAGCACTGAGGAGGGCTGGCAGGAATACCTGAACAACTACATCCTTGGCGTGGATGACCACCATGCCTATCTCAACTTGGTAGGCTGGGAACGATTGAACAAGCTACGAGCAAAGAAACCATGGGGGTACTAAGAGTGGCTGAATATACGAAGATTGAGTTTCTTGTTGCCTGCGCCTCTAGTCATGTTCGGGACGGAGAGAACGTGTTCGGTGGAACTGGAATGCCTCTACTCGCGGCGCTTCTCGCCAAAGAAACGCACGCCCCCAAGGCGAACCTTATCTCAGAGGCCGGGTTCATCGATGCTAGACCTAGGAATGTACCTCTGTCAGTGGCTGACTCTAGATACTACTTCGGATGCTCGGCCGCGATTGGTCTAATTGAAACGCTTGGGTTTATTCTGCAGGCTGGCAAGATTGATGTAGGTTTTCTTGGTGCCGCTCAAATAGACGAGTATGGAAACCTCAACACGAGCTACATAGGTCCCTACGACAAACCCAAAGTGAAGCTCCCAGGGAGTGGAGGAGGAAATGACATAGCATCCTCTGCAAAGCGTCTGATTGTCATGATGACTCACGACAAACGGAAGTTCGTGAAGAAGCTGGACTATATGACCTCGCCCGGCCACTTGGAAGGTCCTGGTTCTCGTCAGAAATGGTCATTGGTAGGCGGAGGCCCAGAAGTAGTGATTACGGACATCTGCCAGATGGACTTTGATCCGGAGACATTGAAGATTCGTCTGATGTCTGTTCATCCTGGATATACTGCGCAGGATGTTCTTGATAATGTCATGTTTGACCTGATTGTACCTGATGAGGTACCGACCACCAAAGAGCCTTCAAAGGAACAGATAGAAATCATGCACAGACTCGATCCCAACGGCATTTACCTTGGTAAAGGTGCCTGAGCGACGGAGAATGGTTTGTCGTGAAGGGATTCAGTCTACTCAAGTTTGAAGCCATCCTCTTCGATCTAGATTCTACGATCACGAACACGAATTCTTATCCCATTAGAGCAAGTGAATGGCTTCTTTCACAGATTGTGCCGAACCCGACAGAAATGCTAAATGACTATATCCTGGAGTTGGTCCGAAACTATAGGGCCGAACTGAAGCAGGTTATTTCTGGTGCCCCCTACAAGTCACAATATGACCTTGTCAAGGATGCAACCAGAACCACCGCCGAAGTACTGGAGTTATCAATCAGTGAAGACCTGCTGGAGAAAGGCACACAATACTTCCGGCAGCTGCACCTAGAAATGTCAGATTTGATGCCTGGCGCCAATGAGCTCCTTTCTTCGCTCAAGGCCCATGGAACCAAGCTGGCTGTTTTGACGAACTCTTTCGAGGGCCATGTTGACATCATTCTCGAAGATCTCGGAGTGGCTCCGTACTTCGACGTGACAGTAGATGGAAGCGATGTGGAAGCCTACAAGCCTATGAGGCAGCCCTTTGAGTATTCTCTGCAGAAGCTGGGTGTTTCCTCGGACGATTCACTCATGATTGGAGATGAGTTCTATTCTGATATAGTTGGGGCTTCTTCAGTGGGCCTGTCTACCGTATGGGTGAACTGGAGGGAGAGAAACATTGACGAGTTGATGTCCAAATATGACGGAGTTTCCCCTGATGTAGTGGTTGACTCGTTAGAAGAACTCGTCAGCCTACTTTGACAACCAAACGCACAACATCTATATTCTAGATAGAATTTCCTTCACCAACAACCTGTAAGGAGTCATGATAGTCTTGACTAGGGATGAAGACGAAGGGCCGATGAGGGCCCGCGCAGACCTCGTTGATATCATTCGACGCGACCCCGACATCACTGATGCGATTGTCAGCATAGTTGAAAGTGAGTTGAAGGACATCAAAGACAAGGATGTCGTGGCGCAGATATCCAATACTCTGAGCGAGGCGGCCTCTCATTCTGGCATCGGTGCCGATGTCCAAGAGAGTGTTCTCCATTGGTTGACCGAAAGCACACCCGATGTCCGCCAGATGATACTAGTCAAGACGGTCGAGGACCTTCTGGAAACCCCGGACTGTCGCGAAGCAACACTCAAAGCACTCGCAAAGTTGTCTTCTAAAGAAAATGTAGACATGGTCTTCCAGTGGGTTGACAGTAACATATTGACTCTCAGCCAAGCTGTCTACGTTTTGATCTATCCCGACTCGTCAGAGGCTCTCAAATAGACCAGAAACATCCAGAAGAGGAAGCTGGGACTCGTTCTCCCTCTCAGAATCGAAAGCCTTTATATCGTGACAATAGGTCTGACGTTGTCTAACCAAGAAAGAGGTGGGCTCTTGAGTTCAGCGAAGAAGATCCGTGTCCTGTTGGCGAAGCCTGGGCTAGATGGGCATGACCGTGGCGTGAAGGTAGTCGCCCGGGCACTTCGCGATGCAGGGATGGAAGTAATCTATACCGGGCTTCGGCAGACTCCCGAGATGATAGTGAGAGCTGCGATAGACGAAGCAGTTTCATGTATCGGAATGAGCATCCTCAGTGGTGCCCACATGGCTCTGTTTCCGAAGGTGATGGAGCTTCTCAAGAAGGAAGGTGCCACCGACATCCTTGTCGTTGGAGGTGGAATCATACCTGAGGATGATGTTCCGGAACTCAAGAAGGCCGGTATTGCAGCGATCTTCGGACCTGGCACCTCTCTTGATGAGATTGTGGAGTACATCAAGGGAAATGTGAAGACATGACCTTGGCACTGTGAGGACGGGCTTGTTGTCAGAATCCGAGATAGTTGGTGGCGTTCTGGGAGGCAACAGACGTGCTCTTGCACGGCTTATAACGCTGATAGAGGATGAAGACGTTCTTGCTGCGAAGGTTCTAGCCAAGTTGTACAAACACACCGGAAAAGCTCACATCATAGGTATCACTGGTCCACCCGGTTCAGGCAAGAGTACAATCGTTACTAAGCTCATTCCAGAGATTAGGAAGAAGAAGAAAACAATCGGGATAGTGTGTGTTGACCCATCGAGTCCGTTTTCGGGAGGCGCTCTCCTCGGTGACAGAATACGTATGCAGGAGCATACCCTTGATGAATCTGTATACGTGCGGAGTATGGGTACGCGTGGCCACTTGGGCGGTCTTGCCAGGAGTACCTCAGACGCAGTACGTGCGATTGATGCCTTTGGTATGGATGTCATCATCGTGGAAACTGTTGGTGCCGGACAGGCTGAAGTCGAGATCATAGAGATAGCTCAGACGGTCATTGTTACCGATGTGCCTGGAAGCGGAGATGACATTCAGGCCATCAAGGCCGGGATTATGGAGATTGCCGATATCTTCGTCGTTAACAAGAGCGACCTGGCTGGTGCGGACAACAAAGTCAACGAGATCAATGCCATGCTTGAGCTGGACTCTAGGCAGCGAGATTGGACGCCACCAGTGATTCTCACCAATGCTCGCTCCGGTGAGGGTATCCCCGAGCTAGTAGAGAAGATTGGACAGCATATTGAGTTTCTCAGGAAGAGTGGCCTGCTGAATCAGAAGGACCTCAAGCGAAGCCGTGATGAACTTGAGGACCTCATGAGGGACAAACTGACTCGGAAACTACTCGAGAAGCTACGTGATGAGCCGGAGTACGCTGACGCAATAGCGAAGATTGCCAAGAGGAATGAAGACCCATATACAGTAGCCGAGAGGCTAATCGCAGATTTCTTGGTGAAGTACAGAGAGTAGGTGTTCTACCATGGGTGAGAAGGAAACACTTCCCCATGCGCTTAAGCGGTGGAAGGATATCATCGTCAAGAAAGTCATAGGCCGATTCCCCGAGAGGAAGGAGCAGTTCGAAACAGTTTCGGGGATTCCCGTGAAGAGACTCTATACTCCCCTGGACACGGAGTCCATTGAATACGTGGAGGACATTGGGTTCCCAGGAGAATACCCCTTCACTCGAGGAGTTCAACCAACAATGTATAGGGGCCGCTTCTGGACAATGCGGCAATACAGCGGCTTTGCTACTGCCAAGGAAACCAACGAACGATATCGCTTTCTCCTAGAACAAGGCCAGACCGGGCTGTCTGTGGCCTTCGACTTGCCCACACAAATCGGCTACGATTCAGACCACGAGTTGGCCAAGGGAGAGGTAGGGAAAGTCGGAGTTGCCATCGATTCGTTGGCCGACATGGAGATCCTCTTCGACGGAATCCCATTGGACAAGGTCAGCACGTCGATGACTATCAATTCCTCGGCTGCAGTTCTGTTGGCAATGTATATCGCGGTCGCCGAGAAGCAGGATGTTTCAATGGATAAGTTGCGAGGCACTATCCAAAATGACATCTTGAAAGAATATGCGGCGAGGGGAACCTATATCTTTCCTCCAGGCCCTTCAATGCGTCTGATTACTGACACCTTCAAGTTCTGCTCTGAGAACATGCCGCTCTTCAACAGCATAAGCATCTCCGGCTATCATATCAGGGAGGCAGGGTCTACAGCTGTACAGGAAGTTGCTTTCACTCTGGCAGATGGAATAGCCTATGTTGAAGCGGCGATTAAAGCGGGTCTCGATGTCGATTCTTTTGCCTCTAGACTCTCGTTCTTCTTTGGGTCGGCGAGCGAGTTCTTCGAAGAGATAGCCAAATTCAGAGCGGCAAGAAGGCTCTGGGCCAAGATCATGAAGGAACGTTTTGGCGCAAAGGATGAAAGATCCTCCCGGATGAGATTCCATACTCAAACCGCGGGCTACACACTCACAGCCCAGCAACCAGATAACAACGTTGTTCGTGTTACCCTGCAGGCCCTTCAAGCCGTTTTGGGCGGAACTCAGTCCTTGCACACAAATTCTCGAGATGAGGCTCTGTCACTTCCAACTGAGGACTCAGTTCAGATTGCTCTGCGAACCCAGCAGATAATCGCTCATGAGACCGCTGTGGGTGACACAATTGACCCGATGGCTGGTTCTTACTACCTGGAGTCACTGACCACGGAGATTGAAAAGAGAGCCATGGAATACATCAAGCAGATAGATGAGATGGGTGGAGCACCGGCAGCTATTGAGCGAGGATACATCCAGAGCGAGATTCACAATAGCGCGTATGCCTACCAAAAGCGAGTTGACAGCGGCGAGAGGATCGTTGTTGGAGTCAACGAGTTCACTGTAGATGAAGAGCAGCAGTTTGACTATCTCAGAGTGGATCCCAAAGCTGAAGTGGAACAGGTCACGCGACTGAGAAACATTAGGAAGAAGCGGGATGCATCCAAGGTTGAAGCCTCGCTTGATGCACTGCGCGACGGGTCGAAAGGAAACGAGAATCTAGTGCCCTTGATTCTGGATGCAGTCAAGGCATATGCCACTCTGGGTGAGATTTGTGGTGTCCTTCGTGATGTCTTTGGTGAGTACAAGGCAGCAGATATTCTGTAGGTGGCTAAGAAATGACGATTGAGAAAATTGAACACATTGGGATTGCAGTAGAAAGCATTGAGGAACTAATCCCGTACTATCGAGATGGTCTCGGACTAGAGTATGGAGGCGAAGAGGTTGTCGAGGAGCAAATGGTGCGAGTTGCATTCTTTGGTGTTGGCGAGAGCAGCATCGAACTCCTAGAACCCACGTCCGATGATAGTCCCATTGCCAAGTTCCTGGTCAAACGGGGACCAGGTATTCATCATATAGCTGTCAGAGTCGACAACATCGAACAGGCTCTCAAACAACACGAAGCGAATGGTGCGCAACTAATCGATAAGGAACCCCGACTCGGTGCACACAATACGAGAATCGCATTTGTACATCCCAAGTCAACGGGCGGTGTGCTGGTCGAGCTCTGTGAGAAATCCGAATAGGACAAGGAACTACCTGCCTAGGATATCTTCCATTTCAAGGGCAAAGCGCAGTATGTCTTCTTTGCTTACCATTCTGTGCACTACTAGTCGTGTACGGGTTCCGAAGTGTGGATCCCCATATACCAGTATGTTCCGCTTCTTCAGTTCAGCTTCGAGCTCCATAGAGTTCATCCTCATGTTTTCCAGCCGTATGAAGAGTATGTTGGTTTCTGGTTTCTCAACAATCAAATCTGTGATCTTCGAGAGCTCGCGATAGAGCAACTGGGTGTTATCATGGTCTTCTCTAAGTCGCTCCACCATGCTCTCAAGAGCCACGATTCCCGGAGCTGCGACCAAACCTGCTTGACGCATTCCTCCACCAAGTCTCTTTCTGACCCTATGGGCCCTGTAGATGAACTCCTCAGTGCCAGCAACTATCGATCCAACTGGAGCTGAGAGACCCTTGCTTAGGCAGACCATTACGCTGTCTGACTTCTCTACCAGCCTTTTGGCTGGAATGTCGAGTGCAACAGCGGCGTTGAACAAGCGGGCTCCATCGCAATGCACTGCAAGGCCATTTTCGTGAGCAACTTCAGCTAGTGCGTCGAACTGCTCAGGACTGATGATTGCACCACCTGAGGCATTGTGTGTATTCTCTTGAACGACCATCGTAGTTTTCGGGTAGTGCGGATTGTCAATACTGATTGCCCGCTCTAGAGTTTCAGGTGTGATATATCCTCTAACACCCTTCACAGGCTTGGGGTAGAGGCCCCCAAGTGATGCCATTGCGCCTGCTTCGTGAATGTAGGAGTGTGACTGCTCCTCAACGACAACTTCCTCACCAAGTTTTGCTTGAGCTAGCAATGATACGACGTTGCCCTGTGTTCCAGAGGTCACTAGAAGTGCAGCCTCTTTGCCCAGAATCTTGGCCGCCTTATCTTGCAGTTCATGAACCACTGCATCCTCGCCGATGACGTCATCTCCAAAGCGGTCTTCCTTATGGGCTCTCACTATGGCCTCAATCATCTCGTCAGTGGGTTTCGTCACGGTATCACTGCGAAGGTCGATAGTCTTCATGGTGACTGTTCGTAGGAATACTCGTCGTTTTACCCTTCCGGTGGAAGTTTCGGCTACAGAGAGGCACTCTCTACAGGCACTGTACACATCGGACCGGTATTGGAGGGAGAGTTTACGTAGGTTGAGATCTCATACGCCTCCATGGGTTCTGATGCGTATGGATTGAGCAGTTTCTTCAGGCCCTCTACATCATCATTCTCTGAATCTAACCACATCGATTCGTCCTTACGTTGCAGCACTACGGGCATCCGACTATGAATAGGCTCCAACAGTTCATTGGGTGAAGTCGTCAGAATTGCACAGCTCTTTAGAGTCTTTCCTGACGGTGACTTCCAGTGACTGTAGATTCCCGCAAAAGCAAAGGGTTCCCTGGACCCGAGTCTGATGTGCATCGGTTTCTTGACTTTCCCTGCTTTGCGCCATTCGTAGAACCCGGTCGCTGGTATAAGGCATCTCTTCTTCGCGAATGAGTGTCTGAATGCCTTGCTCTCTGCAACAGTTTCAGAGCGAGCATTGATCATCCTGTTCCCGATCTTCTTGTCCTTTGCCCAGAAGGGAATGAACCCCCAGTGCATCCCAACGAGATGGACTTCTGGGTCTGCTAGAATGGCAGCAATCTGCTGGGTAGGGGCAATGTTGTATCGGGGGACAATCTCGAAGTCGAACTTCTTTACACCGAATCTCTCTTCTACAGCCTTCTTGTGTGAGAGGAAGTTGAATCTGCCGCACACTGCAAGTCCTGTGGAATCCATTCTGAGTAGGTAAAAGTTTTGAGTTTTGGTGGTGCTTTTCAATGAGCTGAAAGAGATCACTTGTATGGCCATACTTGAGAGCAAGATGTATGTAAGAGAAGGATTCTATGTCGGAACGTGTGGCTGGTCGTATCCTGAGTGGAACGGCATCTTCTATGGAACTCGGACTTCGATCCTTCAGCAATACCTTAGCTATTTCGACGTTGCAGAGATAAATGCAACATTCTATGGTCCATTGAAGGACTCTTTTATCGAGCATCTTGCGACGAGTCTTCCAGAACGCAAGTTCTTCACTGCAAAGATTCCTCACAGAGTTACCCACAACAATCGGTTGGACCTTTCCTCCGAAGCCGGACAACTTCTGGACGAGTTCTTCGTGAAGATGAAGCCAATGCGTTCCAAGTTGGAGGTCCTGTTGATTCAACTTCCCCCATGGGACATAGCTACATTCGCGAGTCTAGAAACATTCCTTTCAGGACTTGACTTCTCGTACAGGTATGCCATCGAATTCAGACACAGAAGTTGGCTGACTCAGAGAGTATGGACTCTTCTAGAAGCGTACGACATTGCGTATGTGATTGTTGACGAGCCGGCTTTGCCTATAGATTTGAGGGTGACAACCGATTTTGTCTATGTGCGTCTGCACGGGCATGGAATCAATCCCTGGTACAACTACTGTTTCACGACTGGAGAATTGGAAGCGTGGAGAGACCGTGTCAACTTCCTGACTGATGAGAGTGATTCCGTCTTTCTCTTCTTCAACAATCATTTCTATGGCTATGGTCCGGCCAACGCATTACAGCTGCTTGGTCTCCTGGGAATGATCGACCCACGACAAAAGGCGAAGCTTGAGCGAATGATTCCCCACATATCGATGAGTCAGACTACATTGGATGAGTTCTAGATTCCTCTTTGCCTCTAATCTCTTTCCCGTTTGCAGAGAGTATAAGTGTCAAGAGCGAGAACCCCTCATACTCCGATAGCCCCTATAGAAGGTCAAACTCAGTGGTCAATCCGGATGAAATAGTCAGGCAATTAGACTCAAGAGAAGCTGACTTGCGGCTTGTGTGTTTTGAAAAGGTCGACTCAACCAACGACGTCGCGAGGAGATTCGTCGAGGAAGGTGTGTGTGAGGGCCTTGCAGTAGTATCTGACTGTCAGACTGCAGGCCGAGGTCGATTTGACAGAAGTTGGGAATCGCCGCGGGGAGGACTCTATGCATCAATAGTAGTCAAGCCTCTGCTCTCGCCTGCCACTGTCCCCCTCATGGGTTTCATGCTTGGCTGTTCAGCCGTGTCAGCAATCAAATCATTATCCTCCATTGATGTTCGTCTCAAATGGCCAAACGACATCATGGTCAGTGAGAGGAAGGTCGGCGGTATCTTGAGCGAGGCT
>JBHLPB010000085.1:0-9272 GCA_048939905.1 Promethearchaeota archaeon | reverse complement strand
TTGAAGGGGACTCCTGATGACAGACTGAAGAAGCGCCAAAGTCGGAGATGGTAATCAATGTCTAAGACGAAAGTACGCAACATCGGCATTCCGAATGTGGAACCACCAGAGAGAGTCTGTGAGGACTCACACTGTCCGTTTCATGGCAACCTCCCAGTCAGAGGTGGAGTAAGGGAGGGCACAGTGACTAGTGTAAAGATGCACGGCACCATCACATTCCAGCAAGACTATCTCAGTCTAATCAAGAAGTACTCGAGGTATGAACGACGGAGATCAAAGAAACATGCCCATCTTCCTCCCTGTATTGATGTCAGCGTCGGGGACACTGTCAAGACTGTAGAGTGTCGCCCCATAAGCAAGACCGTATCCTGTGTAGTAGTAGGTGTCACAAAGAAGAAGGAGGAGTAATCGTTGTCGAGAAAGGTAGGACGAGGAATCAGGAAGTTCATGCCAAGAATCGCAAGAGGTCTGCCAATAGGCGCCAAGATTCTATGTACGGACAACTCAGGGGCACGAGAACTCCAGATAATCACGGTCTTCGGGTACAAAGGGAAACTCCGGAAGCTCGGAAAGGCAGGTATAGGAGACAAGGTGAATGTTTCCGTGACAAAGGGGAAACAAGACTTGCGGAAACAGGTGCTGCAGGCCATCATTGTACGACAAAGGAAACCATACCGCAGGCCGGACGGTACTTGGATGCAATTTGAGGATAATGCCGCGGTCCTGATCAAGGCGGGAGGCGAACCTCAGGGTTCCGAGCTTCGAGGGCCGATGGCTAGAGAAGTGACTCTCAAATGGCCACGAGTGGCGGCCATCGCTTCGAAGATAGTGTGAGGTTGAAGAGATGACAAAGAAAGTCAGTTCGAAGTCTCCAAGAAAGCAGAGACGACGCATCTACAAGTCGCCGCTACACGTCCGCAAGAATATGCTGAAGTGTAGACTGGATGAGTTCCTTCAGGAAGAGTATGGGATACGTTCCATGGTGATTAAGAAGGGAGACCTCGTCCGAATCCTGAGAGGACAGTTCCGAGATACTGAGGGGAAGGTGACGAGTGTGGACTATCGGGCGATCCGAGTTCATCTAGAGAGTGCGACCGTAACGAAGGCTGATGGAAAGGAGGCAAACATCCCTGTTCATCCGTCAAACCTCATGCTAGTCAAGCTCGAGCTTGATGATGATCGAAAGAGACTGCTCGAGAAGAAGGCAGTTGAGATTGAGGAGAGTGATTAGATGGCACGAAGAGGGCAGAAGAAACACTTGAAGCGACTGCCAGCACCCAGACACTGGCCAATCAGAAGAAAACACGGGAAGTTCGTTACGAAGCCTGTTGCAGGTCCCCATCCCAGGGAGCATTGCCTGACTCTGGCCATTCTTCTCAGGGAGATGCTCGGCTATGCGGAGAATATGCGGGAGATAAGGGCGATTCTCACAACAGGACAGTTGCTAGTTGATGGAAGACCACGCAAGGATCCGGGCTATCCTATAGGACTCATGGACGTAATCGAAATCAGGGAATCTGGTGAGCGATTCCGCCTGCTCCCCAAGACTAGAGGGGGCTTCCGACTAGTACCCATTGATGACAAGGAGGCAGCCTTCAAGCTCTGTAGGGTCGAGAAGAAGATGATGGTTCCAGGTGGAAAGCTCCAGATGACCCTTCATGATGGTAGGAACATCCTACTGCCCGAAGGGACCAAAGCGGCGGACTTCAACACGCTTGACACCGTGAAGGTATCAATACCGGAGCAGAGGTTCCTGAAGTCATTCCCACTCGAAAAGGGAGCTTATGCTGTAGTCAGTCGGGGAAAGAACATCGGCATAGAGGGGAGGATCCTCGAAGTACAGAAGCGTTATGGTACCCACGCTAGCACGGTCACACTTGAAGATCCGGAAGGCAATCAGTTTCAGACTGCACTGGAGTACGTGTTTGTGGTTGGAAAGAAGACATCTGAGGTAAGCCTTGATTCAGGAGGCGCTGCAGCATGAGTGTAACCCCGAACGAAGAACTGTACCTTGCAGATTGGGAAGCGCATCCCATGAAACAGCCCTACATCGCCAAAGTGGTGATAGACATGTGTACAGGTGGTGGAGAACCTCTGAATCGAGGTTCAACAATCTTGGAGCAGCTGACTGGTCAGCTGCCTGTACAGTCGAGGGCACGCCAGACAATCCGTGATTTTGGAATAAGAAGGAAGGAACCCATCGCTGTCCGAGTGACATTGAGAAATGAGAATGCAAGCGCCTTCTTGGCGCGGGCTCTGCAAGCGAAGGAGAACGTCCTATTGATACGGAATTGGGATGAGGATGGGAACTTCGCCTTTGGGATTAGTGAGCACATCGATATCCCTGATGTGAAGTACGACCCTCAACTTGGAATCCAAGGGATGAACATCACAGTATGTATCGAACGCCCGGGATTCAGAGTGAAGCGTAGAAGAAGAAGAAGGACAAAGGTCCCGTATAGACACAGACTGACGCCAGAGGAGAGCATGGTCTTCATAAAGAACAACTTCGGCGTCGAGATTCTGGAGAAGGAGCGCGAGCGCACGTACTTATTCTGAGGTGAGGGATGATGAGCACAAAGAAAGACCGCGGCAAGAAGCGCAAGAAGATGGGGAAGGGCAGCAGGAACTGCGTTCGATGCGGCACCCACCAAGCGATAATTCGGTCATATGGACTCAACATGTGCCGTCGATGCTTCAGGGAAACAGCTGAGAAGCTGGGATTTCGTAAGTACAGCTAACGGAGGCCAAAGAAAGATGACACTATTAGATCCATTGGCTGATGCGATGTCAAGCATTTACAACAGTGAGATAGTTGGCAAGCCTGAGGTGATTGTAGCGCCGGCTTCCAGCCTGATACAGCGGGTGCTGCAAGTAATGCAGACACAGGGCTACATAGGCGAGTTCGAGCGCATTGATGATGGAAAGTCAGGAAGATTCAGAATCCAGCTCATGGGGCGCACCAACAAGTGTGGAGTGATTAGACCGCGATTTCCGGTGAAGAGAGATGGATTCGAGAAGTTCGAGAAGCGCTTCCTTCCAGCCTACAACTATGGAGTCCTTATCGTGACTACTCCGCAAGGAGTCATGACACACCGCGATGCCAAGAGCCTAGGAATAGGGGGAAGACTACTCGCATTTGTGTATTGAGTGGAGGTTCAGCAAGATGTCATCGAGTTATGTGTACGAGCAGCGGATTGAGATACCCAGTGATTGCCAGGTCACGCTGGAAGGCAAGACTGTCACAGTAAGCGGTGCAAAGGGGTCTCTCCAACGGGAGTTCCCAGAACCTCAGACGACGCTCAAGATGGATGGAAATGAGCTAGTTGCAACGACGAATTTCAACAGAAAAAGGGCGAGAGCGATGGTGGGCACGACCATTGCACATGTACGTAACATGCTAATTGGTGTGCAGCATGGCTATACCTACGAGATGAAGATTGTATTCAGCCACTTCCCTATGTCAGTCGAGGTTCAGGGCGATGAACTGTTGATCAAGAACTTCATCGGTGAACGAGGAGTTAGAAGGGCCAGACTCATTGGAGACGTCGAAGTCAAGACTACAGAAGATGAAGTCATCATAAATGGAATAGACATCGAGGCGGTTTCACAAAGTGCTGCAAACATACAGCTCGCGACCAAGATTCGGGGAAAGGATCGGCGTGTATTCCTTGATGGCATCTACGTAATCAGGAAACGCAAGGGCGAGGAAGTGAAGTCAATAGTCTGAGGAGGCGAGATTCATGTCCAAGAAACCTAAACTTACAGATGTGCCAGGACTAGGTCCGAAGATGGAGGAGAAACTCGCCGTGGCAGGAGTGAAGACTGTGGCGAAGCTCTCCAAGTCCAAGTCAGACAAGCTAGCTGCAAAGGTAGAGGGGCTAAGTGAGGCGGGCGCGGCAAAACTGATTGCGGCGGCGCAGGAACTAGTCGGTCCACCACCGGCAAAGAAGCCCAAGAAGAAACCTGCGAAGAAGAGGGTGGAGGAAGAGAAACCAAGACCCAAGCGAAAGCCAAAGGCCAAACCCAAGAAGAAGAAGCCCGAACCGAGAGTCAAGCTCGTGAGGGATACACTCACTGATCAACGACTCCTCCGAATTGCGAAGGAAAAGAGAAGGAAACAGCCGAAGTTCCGACATGAGCAAGCACACAGATGGACACGAGTGAGCGATTCTTGGAGAAAGGTGCGCGGCATTGATAGTGCTACTCGCGAGAAGCGCAAGGGACGCATAGCGATGGTGTCTTCGGGCTATCGAAAGCCGAAGTCTGTTAGGGGAATGCACCCCTCTCGGTTCACTGAAGTCTATGTGGAACGCCCATCTGATGTTGAGGGTCTTGACCCGGATATCCATGCAGTGCGGATAGGCTCTACAGTAGGTCTGAGGAAACGACAGGAGATAATCAGGAGAGCAGATGCCCTCATGGTGAGAGTCTTGAATCCAGGGGCTCCTGAAGCCGTTGCTGAAGAAGATCTCTTCACAGATCTTGAGGATCTGGAGGTGGACTAGAAATGAAGCTCAGCACCCAGAAGAGGCTCGCGGCTGACGTTATGAAAGTGGGCATGTCCAGAGTTTGGATAGATCCTCAGTTCGAAGATGAGGTGTCACTGGCGATTACGAGAGAGGACATCAGGCGTCTTGTGGATGAGGGAGCCATCCAGAAGAAACAGAAGATAGGTGTAAGCAGAGGACGAGCGCGCTACATTCTGAAACAGAAACGGAAGGGTCAGAGAAAGGGTCCTGGAAGGAAGAAAGGCAAGCATACAGCAAAGCTCTCAAAGAAGGACCGATGGATGATGAAGATTAGACCCATGCGACGCGAACTCACAAGGCTGAGAGACGAAGGTAGGATAACCCGTAGGGTGTACCGAGACCTCTACCTGAAGGCCAAGGGAAATGCCTTCAGAAACACGGCGCACCTTCGTACGTATATTGCTGAACGCAAGCTGGAGGCGAAGAAGAGAAGATGAAAGAAGGTCCTACATATAGAGTGAAGTTCCGGAGACGTCGAGAAGGGAGGACCAACTACTACCGGCGACGGAGGCTCCTTCAGTCTGGGATTCCGCGGTTGGTCGTAAGAAAGACAAACACTCGAGTGATAGTACAGTTGACGGAAGCCAAAGTGGTAGGAGATTCTACTGTTGCCACGGCGGTTTCTTCAGAGCTGAGCAAGTACGGTTGGAATGCAGGCACGGGAAACCTGCCCGCTGCATATCTGACAGGTCTGCTTGCTGGACTAAGGGCCGACGCCAGGGGTCTGAAGAATGCAGTATTGGATGTTGGTCTGCATCCTCCAGTTCGTGGTTCCAGATTGTACGCGGCATTGAAGGGAGCCCTTGATGCGGGCATGGATATACCGCACAATCCAGAGGTCCTTCCAGATGATGAGCGACTCTCGGGAGAACACATCGTTGCAGCATACAAGCACTTCAGTGAGAACCCAACGAATGGACATCACTTCAGCGCTCTAGGGAAGAAGAAGACCACCCTGACGACAATTCCAACTCAGTTTATGAAAGCGAAGAAGGCTATGCTCGCGATTCCAAAGGCAGAGTTGAAGAAGAAGAAGCCTGCAGCGAAGAAACCCAGGGCGGCTCCCAAGAAGCCGGCAAAGAAGAAGAAGGAGAAGACCGTCGAGAAACCTCCTCGCGCCACTCCAAGAAAGCCAAAGCCCAAGAAGCTCATATCTAGAACTAGAGGGAAGAAGGGCAGAAGAGGTGGAAAGAGGAGATAGGAGCTGATTTGTGATGAGTAGGAGACAACGCCGGGCACCACGACGTCAGGAAACGAGTCCCCTCGATGACTGGGTTCCTAAGACTGGTCTTGGGAAACTTGTCAAGGAGGGCCACATCAACAACATTGAGGAGATATTCCTTAACAACTACGTGATCCGCGAACCGGAGATAATTGATGTTCTGATCCCCGAGCTTCGACAGGAAGTCGTAGACGTAAGCATGGTCCAAAGGCAGTCTGACAGCGGGCAGCAGAAGAGCTTCAGAATCACAGTCGTGGTTGGAAACGGCGAAGGAGTCATCGGAATTGGAATAGGAAAGGCTCCTGAGTTTGTACCAGCTGTGCGTGCTGCAGAGGCACGGGCTAAACTGAACGCAACTGTGTTTCGCAGAGGATGTGGCTCTTGGGAATGTAGATGCCATGACCCACACAGCATTCCGTTTCAGACCAAGGGAACATCAGGGTCTGTTTCTGTGACACTGCGTCCAGCTCCCAAAGGGACCGGACTCGTCACCGCTGATGTCGGCAAGATAGTCTTGCGGATTGCAGGGCTTCATGACGTATGGTCCATTACAAAGGGGCGTTCAAGGACCTCATCTAACTTCGCAAAAGCGTTTGTAGATGCTCTCACCCAGACCTACAAGATGCTGCCTCCGCAAGAGTGGATATCTTCAGGAGTGTTAGAAGAATGAGTTCAGAAGAGAAGGTCATACTGGCAATTCGCGTCAGAGGTCAAGTGAGCGTTCGTCCACAGATAGAGGACACTCTGGACAAGCTTCTCTTGGGAAGGCTCCATCAGGCAAGAGTCCTGAAACTGAGTCCGAGTCTTCAAGGGATGATTACAAAGGCTAAAGACTACATCACTTGGGGAGAGGTTGATGTAGAAACCTTGACACTGCTTCTCTCGAAGCGAGGTCGACTTCCAGGCAACAAGAGGCTCGATGATGGATACGTAAAAAAGAACTCGAGCCATAGTACGATTAAGGCGCTCGCCAAGGCAATAGCGGAGGGCAAAGCCTCCGTTGGCGACGTCACGAATTTGAAACCTGTCTTCAGGCTTTCCCCCCCACGGAAGGGTTATCGCGGGAAGAGACATCTACCCGTGGGAATGGGGGGTGTGACAGGTTACAGGGGAGCCGAAATCAACAACTTGGCTCGCAAGATGATATGAGGTGGTATGAGTGAGTTGGGACGACCCATTTGATGATTCTGAAGATCCACGAAAGAGAATTCGCAGGTGGTTCGGCGACTTCCTCCCTGAGGATGTCTTCGATCAAATTGATGAGATGATGAGGCGCATGATGGAGGAGATGAACGAAGGCACCATGTTCGACAGGGAGTCTCTCGAGGAGTTCATGGACGAGCATCCTGATGGTGCAAACCCCTTTGTGTTTGGATTCTCGATGCGTATTGGACCTGATGGCAAGCCTATCATCCAGAGATTTGGCAATGCTCCAGGTCCTGACGGGGCCCGGATGACTCCTCAACTGGAGCCCTTGGTTGACATAATCGAGGAGAATGACGAGATAATCGTAGTTGCTGAACTGCCAGGAGTCGAGAAGGATGAGTTGAAGGTCCGTGTCAAAGGGCAGACACTCACAATTGACGTCGACAATCCGCAGAGGCCCTATCACAAAGAGCTCAAACTGCCAGCCAAAGTCAGCAAGGAAGAAGCGAAGTCTTCAATGAGAAATGGAGTCCTAGAGGTGCGCCTCAAGAAGGTCTGAGAAAGGAGAGAACTCCCATGCAGAAACGACGACCAAAGAAGATCAACAAGATGCGAGGAAGAAGGTCTGCCGGCTACGGTTTCAGTGCGGGCCATAGAGCTTCAGGCCAGAAAGGAGGTAAGGGAATGGCCGGCTCCAAGAAGCATCACTACATCAAAGTCATGCAGGAAAACCCTAGATACTTCGGGAAGTGGGGTTTCAAGAGACCTCAGAGGCTCATTGAGGGCCTTGTAGCCATCAATATCGGTGATATTGACGAGGCACTGGAGAGGCTAGTCGAGAGAGGCGGGGCGACCAAGAAAGGACGCAAGTATACTGTTGATGTTTCTGCCGTTGGGATAGACAAGATTCTCGGGTCTGGGAAGGTGACTCAGAAGATTGACCTAGTTGGGGTCAAAGCAATCTCTGCGAGAGCACGTGAGAAGGTCCTTGAAAAGGGCGGTTCGGTGGATCTAGAGGAAGAGATGTGATAGGCCTCCAACTCGTTCTCAGTGATGTTCTCACTCATCTCATACACTGTCGGGCGCTGCACATGAACCACTATCTTTAAAGGTGAAGCCAAACTGGCAGCCAAGAAAACTTACCTGTAGGAGATCTCGATTTGCCGTCTGCATTCCTTAGGGCTCTATCACCATTCGTCCGGGTGATGCCAGAGGTGAAGGCACCTGATCGAGAGGTGTCCTTCCGTGAGAAGATGGTATGGACGGCTGTAATCCTCATACTCTTCCTTCTCATGTCACACATCCCCCTTTATGGCGTTGATAAGACGGTTGGAACTGACTATCTATGGGCTCTGCGAGTGATTCTCGCAAGTACAAGGGGAACACTGATGGAGCTCGGGATAGGGCCCATAGTCACTGCAGGTCTGGTCATGCAGCTTCTCTCAGGCTCGAAGATCATCGATGTGGACTTTGGCGACCCCGAAGACAGAGCAATGTTCACCGGAGGTCAGAAAGTTCTAGCCCTGATTATGACGGCCTTCCAGGCAATCGCATACATAGTTGGCAATGCGTATGGCTCACTGGGTCCTGAGGCCGCACTGATAGTGTTCATGCAGCTGTTCGTAGCGGGAATCATCGTAATCTTGATGGATGAGCTTGTCCAGAAGGGGTGGGGACTTGGGTCAGGTGTGTCACTCTTCATCATGACCAACGTCGCCGGTCAAGTAATGTTCAACGCACTTAACTTCGTTGACTTGGAAACTGTTGCGCCCCCTTACTACGCAGAGGGCTCAACTCAGCTTCCGAAGGGAATCATCGCGGCCCTTATAGCAAACACGCTGAGATTCCTTGGAATCGGCACTGACGTTGGCCCATTCGTTCCATGGCAGTGGCTCCTGGTTCGAGACGGCTTCAGCCCTAGTCTGTTCACGTTGGTTGTGACCCTGATCATAGTATTCGGAGTCATCTGGATGGAAACCGTGAGAGTGGAAATACCTCTGCAATATGCCAAGTACAGAGGAATGAAGGCAAGATATCCAATCAAGCTGTTATACACCTCAAACATACCCGTAATCCTGGCTCAAGCACTTTTCGCCAACATCCTGTTCTTCGGGCAGATAATCTATACGAACTTCAACTCAGCAGGAACTAACCCCCTTCTGAATTGGATAGGCATCTTTGAACAAGACCCAGATAGTGCGCGCATGATCGCTACTTGGGGTCTATCTCGGTATGTCACACCACCTCAGGGACTGTTTGCTGTGTTCAACGAGGCGGACGGACTCATCCACGTGATCATCTATGCGGCCTTGATGATCTTGCTTTGTTGGGGCTTCTCGAAAGTCTGGGTCGACATTAGTGGCATAGCACCA
>JBHLPB010000084.1:0-9565 GCA_048939905.1 Promethearchaeota archaeon | reverse complement strand
CGTGCTCATCTATGCGGCCTTGATGATCTTGCTTTGTTGGGGCTTCTCGAAAGTTTGGGTCGACATTAGTGGCATAGCACCACGAGACGTGTCCCGTCAGCTACTAAATAGCGGGTACATAGTTCCGGGATTCAGGAGGAGCGAGAAGGTACTAGAGCGTCTACTCGACAGGTACATCCCAATCGTTGCTAGTCTTGGAGGGTTCCTTGTGGGCGTGCTTGCGGCAGCGGCAGACGTTGCAGGCGCGCTGGCCAGCGGGACCGGAATACTCCTAATGGTATCAATAATCAAACAATACTACGAACAGATTGCGAAGGAACAGCTGGCGCAGATGGGTGGCGAAGGCGTAGCTGGACTTCTAGGGATTCTCTAAAACGTTAGGGCGAGAAGGCCCCGCTCCACACGTTTCTTGGACCTCCTCGAGTGAGTTCTAGGCGATTGGAATTGAGGCAAACCTATTATGTGCGTATGCGTTCTCCAGTGGTCTTGAGAGAAGGAAGAAGAGAATCGCTGTGGTTGCTACGATGGTGTCAAGCAAGGTTAGGTATATACTGCCTGCACTGTTCTTTGCTGTTGGCGTCTGGGCCGCGGTCCAAATCATAGTAGGTGTGACATCGGCTGCCCAAACCTCTGACATTTTGACGGTCTGGGGAGGATCTGCTTATGAGGACATACTCTTTGTTATAGCTGTGGGACTTCCGATACTTCTCTTGGAATATGCTGGGCTCGCAGTCCCCATGGCAATTGTGTTCCTTGCCATTGCTCGAAACTACAAACGCGCCTCCTACGAGATGAACATCATGAACATTGGCACCGAGTTTGGTGGGGTTCGGATGATTCGCAGAGCTGTGGCACCTGCCTTGTTTAGTGTCAGCACATCGGAATTCCTGAAGGGGTGGGTTCAGAGCAGTGCCTTCGCACTCTCCGATGTCCCAGCTGACATGACAGCAATGTATAGCATCTCGTTGACCTTGATTGCTTCATTGCTATTCTTGGTAGTGGCACTTCCACTCTTCTCAGCAACGTGGGTATTGAACGACGCTGGGATAGTCACTCACTTGAAGGAGGACAAGATGAGAATACGTCAGTGTCCTGACATGCAAGGAGTAGGTCGTTGGATCGGAAATACATTGGGGGGATACGCACTGATAGCGTTCCCTCTGGCCATGTTCGTGACCCAGTTCTGGGAGCCATATGTGGTGCAAATGCGAGAGCCTACGACATTGAATCTTCTCATCAGCTTCCTTTGGATTCTAGGTCTGCCACTTCTGGTAATGGCATTCATCATGCCTGTTGTTGCCCTCAACGAGGCTTCACAGAAAAGAATCAGAAAACAACTCACAGCATATGCGGTCCGGCTAGGTGCAACGGTTGTACTCAAGAGGAAGGTAGAGAAGGTTGACAAGCCGGACGTGCTCGTGAAGAAGAGGCCTAAAGAGCTGGCGGAAGGGATTCTTGAAGCAGATGAGGTTGTTGAGATTGTGACCTCGGCCAAAGGAGTAAAGACGTATAAGCGGAAAGAGGAGAAGAAGAAGCCAACTAAGAGGAAGAAGTGACTCTACTGCTTTTTTGGTGATTCGGCTTGAGCATTATAGAGAAGGTCTTTGCGTATATCACCATGGGTAATCGCCTGCTAGCCTTCACAGAACGTGGGTTCGAACACTTTGGCCTTCAGGTTCCAGCTGGATCAAAGAGGAAGGGTGAGCCGCTTGAGCTAGCTGTGCTAAGAGAGGCCAAAGAAGAAACTGGGCTGAAGTCCTACAGGCTCGTCAAGCATCTAGGCACTGTGGATGTGGAGCAGACCGAGTATGGACTCGATGAAACGCATCGGCGCCACTTCTTCCATCTGGTCTGTGAGGAGGAAACTCCTCAGTCATGGAGTCATGTGGAATCAGATCCAAGCAGGGTCCAAGAGAACACCCCTGAAGCCATTTTCTTTGACATTCATTGGATTCCTTTGTCAGATGACATTTCGAACATGGCGGATGGGCATAACGAGTTTCTAGAGAACCTCCGCGGCAACTTTGAGCAGTGATAGTGTTGGCGAGGTGTTCTAGCCTACGTTAATGGTTCCACAACTTGGGCATACGACCTCTTCTCCGAACTCAGGTGCGTCGGAAAGCGAAAAGCCACAGTATGCACAGCGTGCTGTAGTCAAGCCGTCCGACCGGAGCTTCTTGGCGGCCATGACTGCACTCGCTGAAACGAATGTATCCTCTGAGGGATCGAACATTCCCTCGACTAGTCCGCTTCCCACCAGAGTGAATACGAGTTCTCTGGTATCCTCGACCGATAAGTCAGAGTACTCTGTGAGATCAGACATGGATATCTTTGATACGCTTCTTAACACGCCTAAGACCCTTGTGCGAACAGTATCAGTAATACTGACTCGGGAGCTGATGGGTTCAGTTACTACCTCCGTGGAGGCGCTCATACTCACCAGCCCCAATATGGCTCCCCTTGCCCTATGTTCTTCGGGAACGTAAATCAACCTCAAAGGGTTGTTTGATAGATCGATTTCTCTCAAATATGCGCAAGATGCTAGCGGTCGGAGATCAAGAGTGTGAAGACGATTGTATTCGAGACGCAGTATATTCAGGCGTGCACAGTTGCTCAGTGGAGATAGATCGATTTGGCTGAGTTTATTGCCATTGAGGTGAACTTCATGCAACTTCCAGCATGCAGCTACCGGTGACAAGTCAATGGAGATGATGTCTTTATAGGCCAGATAGAGCTCTTTGGCATCTGAAGAGAGCTTCTTTGTCTTCTCTCCGTGCCTGCTCAGGTACGTTACTTGGACATAATCCACGCGAACGCAACCCCCATTCTAGTCAAGGATTCCCGTGAAGAACTATTAAGATTCCTGTTCAGTCAGAAGAAGGCGTTACACGCAGTAGTGTATTATACGGATGTCCATCAGACACTTGCGCCTCTCTTTCTCACCGGGGCTTACAGAACCTATATAACTAGTAGAGTGGGACCAACCGCAAGTTCTGCGATAGGCAAGAGGTGGTCGATCTCATGGCGGAAACAAGGAATGTGGTCATTGTCACCGGTATTCCAGGAGTTGGCAAAACGACTGTGATTGATACTGCCGTTGAGATGGTCAAGAGCCAACACGGAGAAGAGGTACGAATACTGAACATCGGCACTGAGATGTTTGAGGCTGCCGTGGAGAAGGGGCTCATAAAGGACAGAGACGAGTTGCGAAAAATGCCCACAGCCAGACAGCGAGAAGTTCAGAGATTAGCTGGAGAGTCAATCGCGAGGAAAGCGAAGACGGCCAGGGTTATCGTTGACACACACACGCTCATACAGACCAAGAATGGCTTCCTCATAGGACTACCTGAGTGGGTCGCCAAACCGCTTCAACCCAAGACTGTTGTCCTCGTTGAAGCGGACCCAGAGAAGATTGCTGGCAGACGGAGCTCTGACGAAACACGGACACGAGATGACCAGATGATAGACGAGATTGACACGCATCAAAGAATGTGTCGAGCTGCTGCAGTTTCTGTAGGAACCATCACAGGTGCAACCGTTAGAGTGATCAAGAACCGAGAAGGAAAGGTAGAAGAGGCGGCCACCGAACTGGCATCAACGCTTATGGAGTAGGGAACAGATGCAGGATCCGTTTGGCGACTTTATGGCTTGGTTCAACATCACCTTCGCCATATTCAAGACTCCGCCCTTTGCGGCACTCTTCATAATGGTGATTTCACTCAGCATAACGACCATAAGCAACCTAGCGATGAAACGGTTTTCTGACATGCGGAGGTTGCATAGATACCAAGCTGAGATTAAGCAGTATCAGGAGATGCAGAAGGAGGCAGAGAAGACTCAAAACGAGAAGCTCACGAGAAAGGTGAAACGACGGAAAGCATACATCGAGAGAATCCAACGTGAGATGCTGACTCAGCGTTGCAAACCAACCTTGATGTTCTTCGTCCCCTTCATCCTGCTATTCACTGTTCTTCGGGCTTTCTACTTTATCATCGATGATCCTATCACCGGGGCAGGTCACGACCAGGTAGTAGCAGTCATTCCATTTAGCGTACATAAGCTCCTACCGTTCCTCACTGGTTGGTTGGGTGTCCCCACGGCCTATGGGTTTGGGATGACCTTCTTCGGGTTCTATATGATGGTAGGCCTCGGGCTGGGACAGATACTCCAAAGAATAATGGGAGTTTCACTGACATAGCATCAGCGCCAAGCGACCGCGCACCGGTTCCCTTAAAAGAGAAGACCGAGGGCTCAGAGGAAAAGCCATTGACGGTTACTCGGGTGAGCACTATGCCACGTCCCGGCCATTTAACTAAGGGAAGAGCAAATCGCAGCAAAAGGACGCCTGGAGGTAGACTTGTCGTCCATCGCGGGAGATTCTACAGTGCCAGAGGCACTTGTGCACTGACAGACAAGCGAATGCAGCTCCCTAGAGGAGCCAAACAAGGCCGGGCTAGAAGATCTAGTCATTCCTCGAAGAGACCCAATCGTCCGTATGGTGGCTATGCATCTGCCAGAGCAACAAGACGAGGTATAATCCGCAAAGCGCGAGAATAGCAAGATGAAGCGCGTTGTGACCATTGGAGGTCTTCACGGGACAGGGAAGAGTTCCGTTGCAGACAAGATCTCAAAGGAGTTCAAACTCAGAAGAGTTTCGGCTGGCATCATCTTCCGCAGGTTGGCTGATGAGAGAGGGCTTACTCTTGAGGACTTCAGCAGGGTAGCCGAGCAAGATGAGGAGATAGACAGGCTCTTAGATGACACACTTAGGGTGGAAGCCGAGAAGGGAGATGTAGTAATCGATGGTCAGTTGGCCGCTTGGATGGCTGGAAAACATGCGGACTTCAAGATCCTGCTGACAGCGCCATTAGACGTTCGCATCAAGAGAATCTCTGAACGCGACGGTACTGACTACGAATATGCAAAACGTGAAACAATTGCCCGAGAAGGCAGCGAGAGTGCTCGATACAAGGAGTTCTATGGCGTCGACATCGGCGATCAGTCAATCTACGACCTGATTCTGAGAACGGACAGATATGACCTCGACGGTGTAATCACGATTCTGACCACAGCAATTCGAACTTTCTTTGAGCAGCATGGAATGTAGTAGGAAGCGCAAGGCTGATATGGCTGTCAGTGGTCGACAGCCTGTTTCTCCCAGTCCAATGGGATGAGACCGTGAGGCGACTTGCGGCCTCAGTTAGACCGAGGACCGGCGAGGTGCTCAGAAATGACTCTGTACAAAATAGGACGCGTGTGCGTGAAGACAGTAGGACGCGAAACTGGAAGCTACTGTGTCATAGTAGATGAGATGGAAGGCAGATTCGTTGTAGTAACCGGACCGAAGCATGTGAGTAGCGTGCGAAGGCGGAAGTGCAACATCCGACACTTGGAACCTTTGGAGATGGAGATTCCCATAGAGAAAGGTGCCGATGATAGTGCCGTAGAAAAGGCACTAGAAGATGCCGGACTGAAGGAGAAGTTCAGAGAGAAGATCAGACTACCTCAGTAGTCAGTACTGATTATGGGGTGGCCCTTGGAGGATAGAATATGAAGGGCCTTCTGCCAGCAGACCAGCCCCGAGAAACCATTCTGAAGTCAAATGAAAGTACCAGTCCAGACTATGGCTTCTCATCATTGGAGAACCTCCCGATTGAATATCTGCTTAGCAACGGAGTTATTGTGCTGGACAAACCTTCAGGTCCCACGAGTCACGAGGTAGTCACATGGGTACGCAGAATCCTGAACGCCAATCGCGTGGGTCATGCGGGTACTCTTGACCCAGCAGTTACAGGAATACTTCCCACAGGAGTGGGCAATGCCACAAAAGCAATGCAGGCTCTGCTACCAGCAGGGAAAGAGTATGTCTGCCTGATGGAACTGCATGGTCTGGTGGAGGAAGACGAAATACTTCGTGTCATCAAAGAGTTCGTTGGCAAGATCTATCAGAGACCTCCTCTCAGGTCTTCTGTGAAGAGAGTTCTCAGAGTGAGACGAATCTACTACAACGAGGTGCTTGAAGTCAAGGGCCGTCTCGTGTTGTTCAGGGTAGGATGTCAAGCTGGTACATACATTCGGAAGCTGTGTTTTGACATAGGAGAGGCCCTGAGTGTGGGAGCCAGTATGAGAGAGCTTAGACGGACTCGAGTAGGGTCGCTTCGCGAGGATGAACACCTCTGCTCGCTCCACGATCTCAAAGATGCGTATCACTTCTGGAAGGAAGACGGCGAGGAAGTTGAGCTTAGGAAGTACCTACTTCCGATAGAGTTTGCACTTCGCCACCTACCATCGATACAAGTACGTGACAGTGCCGTCGATGCTATCTGCCATGGAGCGAACCTGGCCGCTAGTGGAGTTGTGAGTCTTGGCACTGGCATCAAGAAGGGTGACCTTGTAGTGCTGAGTACAATGAAGGGAGAGGCCATTGCCATAGCCAAGAGCGACAAGACTTCAGACATGATAGCCAAGGCAAAGAGTGGCATTGTGGCAAGCACCGAGAGAGTCTTGATGGACAGGGGACGGTATCCAAGAATGTGGAAGAAGCGTGTGTCAGAATTGTAGAGGCAATACAGGACTGACCAGCTTTTTATGCGATGCTTTCGAGGTATGACCGGCTCTGGAGCAAGAGCGCGACTGACGGTACTCATCTTCGGGATGAGAGCTGAGGAAGCTCCCAACTACGCGTCGACGCCGGTCCTGTGCAAACAGGGAGGTGAGAGCCTCGCTCTGGGAACAGAAACGACACCCCCGAGCTGGAGATGACAAGGATACAGCACCTGAAGCTGTTGAGGACTAGCTCGGACCGGATGAAACGGCCCATCACCGGGTAGCAACTCCAAGAATACACCTGCGATGTGTCGGCCTGAGGTGTAGGGTAGGAGGCTTAGTCTGATGTCGCAAAGCTCCTCTACGGTAACGGATTGGAGCAGAACAGAATTGGGGCTACTCCTTGCACCAGAGCCATTCTCTGTTATTGTTCTGCAACCCTCTGGTGTTCCTCCATTATCTCCCCCTGAACCGCAACTATCTCCTCACTCGTGATGCACTCCGAATATGAGTCTAGCCACTCCTTGTTCAGTGCAATGAAAGAGGGGCCCCATTTGAACACCGACATGATATCCTCGGCCGATTGTTTCAGCCCGATGATATAGAGTGCTGCAGCAATCGCTTCAGCAGTGGATAGTTTGATGGGCTTGTACGTGTTGGTCGGATTTGCTGCAAGAAGGTAAGGCAAGGCTCTCTGGTTTCCAGTCGTGGACTGTAAGAAGACGGTCTCCGCCTGCTTCCACGAACAATCGAGGGCGACTAGACCAGAACGTAGAACCGAGTTTCTGTCGGAGGGAGAGAAAGCGATTCTAGAAGCCGGATTCAGGACCACCGATCCAGAAGGGATTCGTCGGAAACTGCGTACCATGGTTGCCTTCTTCATTCTCCCTAGTCGGGTTCCTGTGCACTTCTTCGGATCGCACTGTCCGGCATCGTAGACTAGGATTCGGGGCGCCTTCTGTTCTCTAGGGTCCATGACACTTTGGAGTAGTAGACGCAACAGATTTCAGGTTTCCCATTGTCCACCACACAGTGATACAAGGTGATACGTTTCTCTCCGGGTGACTCTTGTGAAGTATGTGGTCTACACGTATCTGAATTGAAACAGTGCGAGATGTGCCAAGCATTTGTCTGTGACACATGCAGCCTAGAGCACGAAAGCATCTGTCTCATCTGTCTGGATGCCCGATGCAGCATTTGTGAAGAGTATCTATCTTCACGCGCCTGCAATAGGTGCGGTAGACTAGTGTGTGAGGACCATGCTATCAAAGAGGGAGAGGCGACCATCTGCGATGTCTGTCGGACGAGCTAGGGATGAGTGTAGCATTAATTCATGTTGGAATGGACGACATAGATAGTCCAGAAGGCGGATGTACAACCCATTTCGCAAGTCTAGTCGTGGAAAGGCTCTCTTCATTGGGAGTGGTATGGACTGACTATCCAAACCTGATTCGACTCAATCCTAACATACCCTATAGAACACGCGGGAATGGTGCAGTAGCGATTAGATTCAGCATCGATACTTCCAAGGTCGATAGGATACATTCAATCATTGAGGACATGGTTGAAGAGTACACCAAAGCAGGTTATCCCAACACGAATCCCGGAGTAGTGATTGTCAAGGACAATGTTCCAACAGCTATACAGAGATTCTCCGCACGTGCCTTGTGGAGAACAATCCCTGTGAGTGTTGCAGATAGCCTCCTAGAAGAGCACGACATTGAACACATCAGAAGAGGGAATGGACGCGGTCTTGTGGGGGCTCTCGCTGCAGTGGGCAACCGGCTTGAGAACGATCATACTTACGAGCTCATTGCATATCGCGCAGTAGAGTCAGCATCGGAGGAGAGAGGTGTCGATGAGCAATCAGTGATCGAGATGAATCGAAGAATGGGGTCCAAGCTATTCTCCAATGTGGACCCTGTGACAAGAAGAGCCCTCATTGTCCCACGTGGTCCAGACCCGGTACTCTTTGGAATCAGAGGGGAGCGCGTAGAGGATGTTCTGGAGGCTTCATCTCAAGTGAGGAGTGACCAGTCAATAGACAGAATGATGGCATTTAGGACAAATCAAGGGACTGGCGCCCACCTCATGCACTGTGTGTATGTTTCTGACTTGCGACCGTACATGGCGGCTGTTGTACATGGTGTTGTCGACAGAAGACCCAAGACCATGGAGGGGGGACATGTTGTATTCAGCGTTGGTGACTGTTCTGGTAGGGTTGACTGCGCGGCCTACGAGCCTACCGGGGAATTCAGAGATGTAGTGCTGCAACTTGTGAAGGGGGACCAAGTCTTGGTGCATGCTGCGGTTCGACCCGCCGCAAGAACTCATGGACTAACTTTGAATGTTGAAGGGCTGGAGATTGTCAACCTTGTCCAAATGTACCGTGAATCTAACCCGGTATGCCCTCATTGTTCCAAGCGAATGAAGAGTGCTGGTAAGGGACAAGGATACAAATGCTTCAGCTGTGGCTTTAAGGACCGAGAAGGTGCAAAGACAAGAACTCCCTTAGAACGCACACTTGAAAAGATGGTATATCTTCCACCTCCAAGGGCACAGAGACATCTAACGCGACCATTGGCTAGAATGAACAAGGAAAACCATGGAGTGCCAGACACACTAGTCGACAGATGGTACAGCTTCTGACAGGAATGTGTGAAAGGGACTTGGGTTAGACTCTTCTACCACGACGGCCGCCCTGCTTCCTTGTGCCATCATGAGGGATTGGTGTTACTTCGTCGATGATTCCAATCCTGAGTCCTGCTCTACTAAGGGCACGAATAGCTGCTTGTGCGCCAGGTCCAGGTGTCTTTGGCCCGCTACCACCAGGAGCGCGTACGCGAATGTGTATTCCGTAGATACCCTTGTCCTTAGCCTCCCTTGCGGCCTGAAATGCCGCCTGCATCGCTGCATGGGGTGATGACTCGTTGCGGTCCGCTTTCACCATCATTCCACCGCTGTAGCGTGCTATTGTTTCTGCACCAGTTATGTCAGTAACATGGACAATGGTATCGTT
>JBHLPB010000083.1:0-9703 GCA_048939905.1 Promethearchaeota archaeon | reverse complement strand
TGAGGGACAAACTCCTCGAGCAAATGGAAGATCATTTCAGGTTCGCCAGCACGAACTTGGTCATAGGTTCTAGAAACCGAATCATAGTCGATGGACTTGTCACGCAAAGGATTCACTATCGAGAGAGAATTGTGTTACTCATATCAAAGTCGTGGTCTTGCTTGGAAACTGATGTTACTTATCTGAAGATGCAGGACACGAGAGCGGTCAAGTAGTGGTGTGAAGAGAGTAATGGCTGACAACACACGTTTCCTCTTCGAGGACACTCCACCATATGATCGGTCCCTGATTGCCGTCGCGACCGTGATGCCAATTCTAATCATGAGTCCAATCTTCCTGTTGATGGCCTACAGCAATCCTGCATTGACTGCAACTGAAGCGATTCTGATTGTTCTTGTCCCGCTGGTTGTCCTTACAATAGCCTACGGCCTTGGAGTCCCGGCTCACGTAGTCGTAACTGAGAAGGGTATAGTAGTAAGGCACGGCAGACTCCTCCGAATCAGAATACCGAGTACTAGCATAGTCTCCACTGAACTCAGGCTACCTCCTTGGTGGTTCAGTCTCTACTATCTATTCGCACCGGCTGAATGGGTCCATGTGAGGAAGAGCTCGGGCCTCCTGAAGTGGTGGTATATCCCTGTCACCTTAGGAGTCAAACTCAAGACCACTCTTGATTCCTTCTTGTCACCCTAGAGAATGATGACTATACACGGGACTCGGAACTAGACCTGCTCTTGGCACTTATGACGAGGTCCACAATAGCAACGGCCGCCATTCCTTCGACAACAGGTACTGCACGAGGCACAATACAGGGGTCATGCCTGCCTGTGGCTTGAAGCGTAGTTTCTTCCAATCTGTCTAGGTCCACTGTCTTCTGTACTTTAGAGATGGTCGGAGTTGGTTTGAATCCAACTCTGAACACTACGGAGGCCCCATTTGTGATTCCCCCCAGAACACCTCCTGCATCATTCTTTGCCCATGTGGGTCTACCGTCGACCACGACAAGAGGATCGTTATTCTCAGATCCGCGCATGGATGCTCCTCTAAAGCCGGACCCGAATTCTATCCCCTTCGCCCCAGGTATACTGAACATGGCATGACCGATGACGCTCTCAACTGAGTCGAAGATGGGGTCACCTACTCCCGGTGAAATTCCAAGAACACGACACTCGACAATCCCACCAACGGAATCGCCTTCTTGCCTTGCGTTGGTAATCTCTTCCTGCATCTGTTTGGCTGACTCCTCATCAGCACATCGGACTTCGTTCGTGTAGACATTTGACCGGATCTCTTGGTCTGAAAGCTCTCTCAATAAACTTGAAGATCCTACCTGTACAACATGGGCTAGCACCTCAACCCCCATGTTGTTCAGAACAGTCTTTGCGATGGCTCCAGCCATCACAAAGGCTGCGGTCATTCTCCCGGAGAAGACGCCTCCGCCACGATAGTCATTGTATCCTTCGAACTTGATTCTCGCTGTGTAGTCGGCGTGACCAGGTCTTGGGGTGTGTTTCATTGCTTCATAGGACGATGAGTCAACATCGACATTTGGAATAATCATCGTTATCGGTGCGCCCGTCGCTTTGTCATCGAGGATCCCACTATCGATACTCACGATGTCAGTTTCAGCCCTAGATGAAACCAGCTCTCCGGTTCCGGGACACCGTCTATCCAGCTCACTTTGTATCTGGGCCTTGTCAATTGTGATGCCTGGTTGGCAGCCCTCAACAGTTACTCCTATGCATTTCCCATGGCTCTCTCCAAAGACATGTATCTTGAATGTTCTACCAAATGTGAATGTCATGATCTGCCTCCTGATGCGTCTTTTGTGCTCTGAAGGTCCACACGTGCGCCAAGGGACCGAATGTGTTCGATGAAACTCGGATAGCTCTTGTCGACACATTCTGAGTTCTCTACCACAGTTGTGCCCTCGGCAATAAGACCAGCCACTATGCAGGCCATTGCAATACGATGATCATCATGCGGATTGACCACAGCACCCCTTAGCGGGGTAGGTCCTTTGATAACTAGGCCATCCTCAACCTCGATGATAGATGCTCCCATCTTGCTTAGCTCTGAGGAGGTTGTTGCCAATCTATCGCTTTCTTTGAATCGCAGTCTTCTGGCATTGTAGATTTGGGTAACTCCATTAGCCTGTGAGGCCAAGACAGCCAAAATGGGGACCAGGTCTGGAGTGTTTGATGCATCAACTGTCATGGAAGTCAGCTCATTTCTGGAGGCGGCAAAGCCGTCAGAGGTCGACTCAATTGATGCTCCCATCAACTTGAGGTAGTTGATAATCTCAGCATCTCCTTGCTTCGATTCTGCTCTCAACCCCCTCACTACTGCCCTACCTGTAAGTGATCCGGCAGCCAGAATGAATGCGGCTGAAGAGTAGTCACCTGGAACCTCATACTCTGACGCCTTATACTGCTGGTCGCCAGAGATGTCGATATGGCTCCACTCGTCAGTGGGTTTCGCAAGCACGCCAAAGCGATTCATAACATCTAGCGTCATCTCGACATACGGACGTGATTCAAGATGGGTGGTGATGTTGATCCTTGTTTCGCCTCTTGCTCTTGAACATGCAAACAGCAGACCAGTAATGTACTGTGATGTCACGTCGCCTCGAATATCCACGACCCCACCGGAAAGCCCATGTCCATGGACTTCAACTGGAGGTCTTCCTTCGCCACTGAGTGATTTGGCAAGGACACCGAGTTGGCGAAGGGCGGAGAGCATCTCTGAGATTGGCCTCTTGAGCAGAGTCGAATCCCCAGTCAATACACACCGCCCATTTGCCAGAGCAGATAATGCGGTGAAGATCCTTAGTGTCGTGCCCGATCCTCGACAGTCCATGTCTGAAGAGGGAGCAGTCAGAATATCCGGTCCGGTCACCTCAAGGTCCACCCCGCGGTCAATCATTGCGCCCATCTGCTCTGAGAGTCGGATGGAGGACTCTGTATCATCACAGTATAGGGGATTCCTGATGCGCACTGATGCTGAAGATAGCAGCCCGCATACTATCGCTCGGTGCGTGAAACTCTTGGAGGGCGGCGCATCAAGGGTTCCTTCGATTTCCGACCGACTGACGATCGCCCTCATAGACCTAGCCCCCTGATGATTCCATTTACAGCCTCTTCAATACATAACACGTCTGTGTCAATCTCAATCTCCATTGCTTCAGAGTACGAAGATTCTCTCTCCGCCATCATGAGATTGACCCTGTCCTCAAGTCTGCTCCCGCTCTTGTTCAAGAGTGGCCTCGTATTGAGTGATGATGATCTGGAGATCACGGTTTCAGCTGATGACCTAAGAAGGACTACAGTAGTACTCCTAGTAATCATCTCAAGGTTGGAGTGGTCAAGCAATGCACCCCCACCAAAGCTAATGACCGAAGACTCGAGGTTGCAGACCTCCCTGACCACCTCTGCTTCCAGTCTGCGGAAGGATTCTTCACCATCGTTCGAGAAGATTTCTGAGATGGACTTCCCTGTGCGTTCCTCAATGATGTCGTCCGTGTCTACAAACACCCATCCCAGGGATTCTGCCAGAGCCTTACCAATCGTGGTCTTGCCCGTACCCATGAAACCAACCAGGCCAATGCTCTTGCTAGGTGTCCCCTTCATTATCTCCCAACCTCCAAAGCACCAAGCACCGCGTTTCGCATTACTTCCACAGGTGCTCGTTTCCCAGTCCATATTCTCAGAGCTTCAGCTCCTTGGTGGACCAACATACCGGTGCCATCTATGGTCTTACACCCAGACTCTTCAGCGTCCTTCAATAACCTAGTTCGCAGCGGATTGTAAACAAGGTCCATGACAATCAGGTCTCTAGGTAATGCGACTCCGTCTACTGGAGATTCTTCTGCTGAATGGCCATGCATGCCGATTGGAGTGCAGTTAATGAGAATGTCTGATTCTTCAAGTGCATTCCTTGCAGTAGAAATGGGTCCAATGAAGACCTCAAGTGATTCGTTATGTCCCAGTGACTCAGCTAGTTTGAGAGCGTTTGATCGAGTACGATTCAGAATGGCAAGCCGCTCGATTCCTTCCTCCGCCAAGGCCAGGGCCACAGCTCTTGCGGCGCCACCAGCACCAAGAATGGTAGCCCGCAAACCTCGGACTGCAACGCTACGTTCTTCGAGTGCTTCTTCGAATCCCTTTACATCCGTGTTGTGCCCAATCACTTTGCCGCCCTCCCGGTAAAGCGTGTTCACAGACCCAGCAGCTAGTCCCTCGTCAGTGACTGCTGAGAGGTATTCCATGATGACTGTCTTATAGGGGACTGTGATATTGGCACCCTCAAGTGTACCCTCTCGAATCTGACTCACCAGATTGGATAGCTCGCGGACACGCACAGGACGTTGTTCATAGTGGAATTCCGATTCCAGACGCATCTCCTTGAGAGCCGCATTATGCATTACGGGGCTCATTGTGTGGCCTAGGGGATACCCAACTATGGCAAGCAGCTTCATTGAAGGACCTCCATTATGGCTCTCATGTCTGACAGGGAAACCTGACCGGCAGCAGCGGCTTCCCCAGAGTCCTGAGATACATACATGAAAGGAGCCCCAAGGACTAGCGCTGAAACCCTAGTGAATCTCCCTAGAGTTCCCATCCCGAATGCAACCAAAGGAAGATTTGGTTTCTTCTCTTCGCTGTAAAGCTGAAGCACTCGTAGGCAATCACTGGTTGTTCTCGGCGTGGAAACGAGCTTGATTATATGTCCTCCACTGGTGTCAAGTCGGTCCAGCATGCTCAGAAGAACAGAGTCGTTGGGTGTATGACTATGATAATGCTTGGACAGAATAAGTCTGCAGTCTTCTTTGTCTGCCTTTTCCCTCACATGGGCAAAGAGTTGAGGATTCGTATCAACCTCTATATCAACGTATGACGCTCCTGCAGTGACAGCGTTCAACAGAAGATCAACCCGGTTCTCCTCAGTTCCATGAAATCGTCCGCCATCTATCTGGGATCTACACGTCGCGATGATTGGCTTGCTGCAGGCGGCATAGATATCGGCCAAACTATCGATTCTGTCCATGAAGTCTATTCTGTGTTCGATTAAGTCGGAATTGGAGAACCTTACGAAGTCGATGCATGCCTTCGTCGAACTCTCTGTCAGAGATACACAGAGTTTGTATTTCATCCTGCCAACCACTCCTTCGATTCATTCACCCTTTCTTGCTCACGTACCTTTCACTGTGGGTCAGTAGACCGTTCCTCGACAGGGTTCCCATGAATTCACGAAACATGTCCAGAGTGAGTGACTGTGCTCCATCCACCAGGGCCTCCTCAGGCTTGGGATGGACCTCCATCATGATGCCGTCAGCACCAACTGCTAGTCCTGCTCGTGCTAGCGGGAGTACCATATCCCTCTTTCCAGTAGCATGGCTGGGATCCACAATCAGCGGCAGATGAGTAAGTCTTCTCAACTCAGGAATGCTACTCAGGTCTAGTGTGAACCTACTGTGATCAGAGTAGGTCCGTATTCCTCTCTCGCAGAGTATCACATTGTGGTTCCCTTCCGACATTATGTACTCAGCCGCAGAGAGAAGCTCGGTCAGTGTTGCCCACATCCCCCTCTTCACCAGCACCGGCTTTTGCGATCGACCGGCGCGTTTCAACAGAGAGTAGTTCTGCATATTCCGCGCTCCAATCTGTATGATGTCAACCAAGGCCTCTACTGCGGGGAAACTCTCTATGTCGACTGCCTCAGAAACCACGGGGAGACCGGTTCTACGTCTTGCTTCATCAAGCATCCTTAGTCCAATTGCCCCTAGTCCTTGAAACGAGTAAGGGGATGTGCGTGGTTTGAAAGCGCCCCCACGAAGGATGTCCCCGCCAGAGTCCTTCACAGCCAATGCGGCTTCGATTATCAGTTCCTCTGTTTCGACGCTGCAAGGTCCTGCGATGATGACAGGGCGACTACCTCCAATTTCAACGTCACCGACCTCGACTACTGTGCCCTCAGGCTTCGACTCAATATCAGCCAGCCTATACGGCTTGGTGACAAGAATGACCTCCATGACACCGGGCAGTGCCTCAAGCCTGCTTGAGTCCATCAGATCCACATTTCCAGCGATGTTGATCACTGTCCGGTGAACCCCGGGGTTTGGAAGTGCTTTGTATCCTAGTTCTTCTACAACTTCTATTACTTCCTTCACTTGTTCATTGGTTGCATCTTTGTACATAACTACTAACAACTTCATCTGCCTCCAGTTCTCAAGTATCGTGACTCGACCGTCATAATCTCAGTTCTACCCAGTTCAACGAGCACAGGAAGAGTGAGCTGACCCCTCCTCACCTTCTTGTCTTGCTTCATTATGACCTGCAACTCGCTCTGGTCAATGTTCGGAGGAATCTCTGTGGGTAGGTTGAACTCTGACAATACAGAAATCAGCAACTCGAGAGATTGATTGTCCAGGAAACCCGATCTAACCGCAAAACGGGCCTCTTCCACCATTCCAATTGCTACTGCATGGCCATGTAGCATGTTGTGTCCTGAACAGGTTTCAATGGCGTGTCCGATTGAATGGCCGTAGTTGAGAACCGCCCTCTTTCTTCCTTCTTCCTTCTCATCTTCCTCTACAACACGAGCTTTATGTCGTAGACAGCGTTCAATGATGATTGCGAGTGATTCAGGTTCTCTGCGAACAATCTCGTCCTTGTTGCTGACTAGAATCTCAAGTAGATCTTGATCCATAATCACTCCATATTTCACGACCTCTGCCAAGCCAGCTGCAAAATCGACGTCAGCCAGCGTCTTGAGTGTGCAGACATCAACCACAACGGCATGCGGTTGATAGAAGGTGCCTACCAAGTTCTTCCCGGCAGGTAGATTGACTCCGGTCTTTCCTCCAATGGCCGAATCTACTTGCGCCAGTAGTGTGGTTGGCACCTGCATGAGGCGCATCCCTCTCTTGAATGTGGAGGCCACAAAACCCGCAAGGTCCCCAACGACTCCACCGCCAAGAGCAACAATCGTATCAGACCTTGATGCCAAGTTATCCAACAGGAAGTCATACATCGCGCTTGCGGTTTCCAGTGTCTTTAGTGACTCCCCGGCTTGGAGTATCCGTGTGACAGACTCGATTCCCGCCTTATTGAAACCTCCTAGGAGTTGCTCAAGATAGAGCTCGGATAGAACATCATCAGTCAAGATGAATACTCTATCAACTGTATCGACAAGGGAGTCACCTAATCTATCCAGCAGATTCTGTCCCACACATACCGGATATCTTCTATCCTGCGTCTTGACTTCAAATGTGACAGATATCACAATCTCACCTCCAACCCTTCATCCCACTGCATATTCTCCAGTAGGCGATACATCTCCTCATACTTCTTCTCTAGATTCATATTGGATTCTAGACTCGACTTGATCCTACTGTAGAAGTGCTCAAAGTCGTCACCGTTTCCCTCATCCAGACAGGCGATGCCTTGTTCGGTCCTTGACTGCACTTTCTTCAACATGCCAATCACGTACTCGTTCTCCCTGTGTAGGGCACTATGAAGAGAAGGTGATTGTGCCATGATGCTCCCCGTGAGAACAAGTTGCACTGCAAAGGATGTGCCACCAAGCTGCTTCAACATCATCAAGTCTTCATCTGCCAGTATCGATGCAATAATCATACTAGTGAAGTAGGGGAGGGAGATCGTGAGAGCCATGACTCTGTCATGTTGCTCTGCGGTCGTAACCACGACCCGATAGCTCGGAAATAGGACCTTGACAAGGTCTTTCTCACCCCCCTGGTCCAAGATGGGTATCAGAATGACTTTTCCACCCAGAGACTTCGCACCAGGCCCAAACATGGGGTGTATGCATAGAGGCTGCACCTGATAGGTGGCCACATCCTTGAGTACTCCAGGTATGTCACCTTTCACCGACGAGATTTCACAGAGAACTGCATCTCGTTTCATATGAGGACCCACTTCTCGAATCACGTCGGCCGTCTGGTCGATGGGCACGGAAACAACAACAGCATCTGCCTGTTTCACAGCTGCTGAATTGCTGCTTGCGAGAATCAGGTCCGACGACTTCACAGTGACCGCCGATTGGCTGTACTGCCGGTCTGATACTATGAGTGTGTGGCCTTGCAGCTTGAAGTGATTTACAAGCCACCCGCCCATCTGCCCTGCAGCACCGATGATCGCGATTCTCATCCTAAAACCTCCTTCATTCTTCCTATGGCCTCAGCAAGCTTCTCTTCGGGCTGACAGACTGACACTCTGAAGAAAGAGTCATACTTGGACCCGTAGACAATCCCAGGCATCACACACACACCAGTCTCTGAGAGGAGTCGCTCTGCAAATGTCTGGCCATCCATTCCGTCCTCCGTCATCTTTGCGAATATGTAGAATCCGCCCTCGGCCTCCTTGAATGATACAGGGAGTCCTTCCAACAATCTGCTCGTGCTCTTCAGTCGTGACTCTATGGTCCTTGCGTTTCTTCTCACTTCCTCGTCACAGTCGAGGGCAGCTAAGCCAGCATGCTGAATGAACTCGGGGGCGCATGTGACGTGAAGATGTTGGAGGTTGGCCATTGTCTTGACTGTGACCGGATCGGAGATTGCATAGCCCAATCTGAAACCTGTCATCCCGTATGGCTTCGAAAATGACTTGACCGTAATTTGACTGCACTGTGGGAACTGCAGGATGCTTGTATGAGGAGAATACGAGAACCTGGAATAGACTTCGTCACTCACTATGCGAATGTCGTTCTCTATTGCAAGACTGACCAGTTCCTGAAACGTCGATTCATCTACGATTTTGCCAGTAGGATTGCACGGGCTGTTCAGAAGAATCAGTTTCGTTGACTCGTTGATGTGATTCTCAACCAGACTTACATCGATGTTCCAGTCGTCATCCAGATGTGTAGAGATGTGGACAGGACTACCACCAACTGCTCTCACGCATCTAGAATACGCTGGGAATGAAGGGTCAATGATGATGACCTCATTTCCATCATGGATTGTCGAGGCCACGCCAAGAAAGAGTGCGTACTTGCCACTGACAGTGACAATTACCTCCTCTGGTGATACTTCTCTCTGATAGATGCTACCAATCTGATTGGCAATCTTCTCTCTGAGTGATGGTATTCCGGCAGACTCAGTGTAGCGTGTGAGTCCCTGACATACTGCATTGGTGATTGCATCTGTCACAGTCTTGGGAGGACCAAAATCTGGCTCACCTACCTCCAAGTGGAATACATCTTTCCCAGATCTCTCCATTTCCTTTGCTTTCACGAAGAAGTCGTGTGCATTGAATGCGACTTGAGACTCGTTCCTCTTCTGCTGCACTCGGAGGGATTCTGCGATAAGCTGATTGAGCAACCTCACGCCGAAAGCGGGACTAACCCCGATATCTTCGCACTTGTCGACCACTGTTACTCTGAGATGCTTCTCCACATCAGGGTTTAGCAGTGGCAAACCTAGTCGGGCTTTCTCCTGTGCAACATCTTCTGCTAGGGAGTTGCGTAGTCCCACAAGACCCACAATCTCAAGTGTGACTCTCTCAATCTCGCTTCGAAGACTACCAAGCCGATTGCTCTCCGTCAACTGCAGACCACCTCGAGAAAAGTGAGCTCCTTCGGCGTCCGCTCTCTTGACCTAGCATCGACACTCACTGATGTACAGTCTACACGAATAATAGCATGTGCAGTATCTTCTCTTTGAACCATAGAATCACCAAAACAGGGA
>JBHLPB010000082.1:0-9842 GCA_048939905.1 Promethearchaeota archaeon | reverse complement strand
CAAACTTGGGGCACACAAGCACGGCGGCCTTGCCCTTTAAGAAGTCCTCATGGAGTCCTGCATAGGCGGGGCCGGCACAGTCCGCCACTATCACTATGCTTGAGTTCTCAAAGACTGGATGTTGCGGACTCAACAAGCGTAATTTCACTGGCCACTGCTGAAGCTGTGACGGCGCTATCTTCTCTGGAACTGCCCCATCGTGGACGGAGTGTTCTTCTACAGCCGAATAAGTGAATGCTTCTGAACCAGCGCAACCAACTGAGTATCCTGTGGCATCTGCAGCTACCGCCTGTGCCCGCATTTGAGCAACATGGGCCATAGCGGCATCTTCATCAAACGCGACTGTTTCAATCTCCCTTAGAGTCAAGGCACCCTCAGGGCAGTGTCCTAGACATGCTCCAAGACCGTCGCAGAAGGTTTCGGAAACCACCTTGGCCTTTCCATCGACAATCTGCAGAGCACCCTCTGCACAACTCGGGACACACAGACCACAGCCTGTGCATTTGTCCTCGTCAATCATGATCATTAGTCGCTTTACCATTGTCAATCACACTTTCGTGAAGTACAAAACTTATATAAAGTAACTAGTTACCGAAAAGTAAGTGGTTGAAATGGTGAAGCGTGTCAAGTCTGCAGTCGAGGTCTGCCCAGTCTACATTGCGTCCCGAATACTTGGTAAGAAGTGGACAATACTCATCCTGCAGACGCTGATGAGACCTAGGTCTGCAGAGGAAATGCGCTTCAGCAGCATACACAGGGATCTGGACTGGATTAGTCCCAAAGTGCTGACCGAACGTCTCAGGGAGTTGGAACATGAAGGGATTCTCGAGCGGCACGTGGACGCCACTAGCATCCCACCTAAGGTATCGTACAGTCTGACGAGAAAGGGAAGCGACCTTCGAGGAGTTCTAGAGATGATGCAACGATGGGGTCTGAAGTATGGCGGGAGTCAGACTGATGTATGTCTTGGTCCGGGATTCGAAAACTGCAAAGGCTGCCAAGAAAGCTCTAAATGAAAACTCGAAACGGGTCTAGTTGTCCTTCTCCATGATCCAGATGAGTTCTTCTTCCACGGTAGAGGTCATCCGGGGCCTTGTCTTCATTCGTCCGACTTCTTCACCTGACTTCTTGTACACAACGATTGTTGGACTGCTTCTGATATCGCAGACCTCAACTTCTTTCGGACTCGGAGGAACAGCCCACTGGGTCTTGGACCCGAATGGAGGCTTGGTCATTCCACCAAGTGCTCGTACCTTGAAGTCAAGCTCTTGTTCAAGTAGGGAGAGCACCGGGATGGCTCTTCTGGAGTCGCCACACCAGTCTGCAAAGAAGGCGACAATCTCGTACTCATCAATGAGTGTCTTGAGGATCTTCACAGCCTCCTTGTTCAGGGTGTAGCTGTCTCTCTGTCTGATGAAACCCCCGCGATAGCTTGGTGCCATGTTCTCTATGTATTCGGTAATGCTTGGAACATCCTCGGTCACGTCAGATAGTGTGGACATCAGTTCTCACCTTCATCAGGGCGCAGAACATCTGAGTACGCGTTCTCTCCGAAAACCGCCCACACCTTTCACCCTTCCGGTGTGTAGCATGGTCGGAGCACTCTCAAACTGGCCCTTGTTTGTCACTTAACGATTGTGCAGACCTTGCTAATAACCTTTTGCGCCTAACCCATTCTTGTTCCCTTGTTCAACATTTGGAACAATGTGTTCAATGATTAGCATAATATCAAGAATCGTAGTATTTGCAGCTAGGTGAATATCTGGTGAGGGAATACGATTCAGGTATTGGAAAGACAGTACTCGCCCCTGTTATCATTGCCGTGCTGATTGTTGCCGGTTTTGGAGTCACTCTGTTCTGGCCTCCAGGTGGCAATGGCACGACTACAACAACCACGACGACCACGACCAACGGTGGAGGCGATGGATATGGACCTTTGGCCGCCACCTTTCTCAACAGTAAACGAGAGGACGTTGTGTTCTTCTGGATGTGTAACTCTTCATTCGTGAATGATGACCTGTCAACCTTCTACGATCAACAGCACGCAGGTGCTTTTGTCGATGGAGTTCAGATGTGGAGAAACGACACTGACTACTGCAGAATAGAAGTAATATTCAGATCAGCCGAAAGAGGTTCTGGAGAGGTAGGTCCGACCATCTGGTTCTCACTTAGCGGGTCTCTCATCGACGACGGCATTGGGCAGATGGACGATGCTCTATCCCATCCAGACGACTGGTGGAACACAGGGCCACCCGGTTTCTTCGTTGAAGTCTATTTCGAAGACTTGACGATGTTCTATATGGGCTATTCTTCTTCAAATGGCCTCGTCTACGTATGCAATGGTACCTGGACTGGCTACTACACACCTTGGGGCTGGCCTGAAACAAGTGACTACTACGTAGGACATTGGCTCACGGAGGGAGGTCATCTACAGACTCCCATCTCTATGTTCTACTCAACGATAACAGACACTGTATCATACCCAGAGTAGAGACAGGTCTACCGAGACCGACACTTATAGGTGGTAGGAGGCCTAGTGCCTCCTACGCTGTATTTGAGGAGATTGAGTTGAGCCGCCAAGAGTACACTGAGAGCGTAGAGGAACTCCTGAAGGGTAGGACCATGTCTGTCTACTCGCTTCTTCTGACAAGAGATGAAATGGGCGTGAGGGAGATTCAGCGAGAACTGGGTTTCTCAAGTCCGAGTCTGTCGAAACATCATCTCAAGAAGTTGGAGGATGCAGGGCTCGTGACGAAGAATGAGCACGGTGAATACTCTGTGGCAAAGACAGTGCGTGTCGGTTCACTCACACTCTTTGTAAGAATCGGGAAGCGGTTTCTTCCTCGGTTCATCTTCCTTGCCACTCTGCTCACAGGAATGCTCGTTGTCTATCTAGGTTTCTTCTGCTCATGGCCTCTCGTCCCCCAGGATATCATGTACATTGCGATGAGCATTGTCGCGATAGTGTTGTCCCTTTATGAGGGATACCGTCTCCTGATGCTCAAACCGGCCTAGCCCATGTGTAGAGCAGTGCGATGGTCGTGATGGTCGAACTCTTGCTCGACTTCGTAATCATTTCCGAGGAACTGGTTGATCATCAGTGCTGCGTAGTTACCGGTGCCAACAGCCATGCCAATCTGCTGTGTGATTGGCCTGCAATCTCCGGCTGCCCAAACTCCTTCGACGTTTGTTTTCCCTCGGTGGTCTGTGATGATATTGCCTCTGGCATCCACATCCACACCAATCTGCTGAGCAAGTCCGGACCTCGGTTCAGAAACATGAGCCACAAAGAAGACGCCGGCACGTATCTTCGACCCATCATCAAGCGTGATGATTTGAAGTCTCCCTGGTTTGGGACACCTGACCTCTTTGATCTTCCCCCTGTACCACTCGAATGGTGAGCTGTCGAGCTTTGAGAGGTCCTGATCTTCAATGGGTACATAGGCGTCTTCAGTCATTAGGATTCGAATCTTGTCCGTGAATCTTGTGAGCGAATTCGCAACATGCAGCGCACTCCCCACCGACCCAGCATTCACAACTAGAACATCCTTGTCCTTGCACAACGGTGCTTCGCAATCGGGACAGTAGAGTGCAGCATTGCCGTATTGGGCTACCGGAAGCCAGCCTCGCCATCTCCCGTCAACTTTGGGGTGTTTTCTTGCTGTTCCCGTGGCGAAGATGATTGTCTTGGCATGATATTTGGACTTGTCTTCAGTGCGGTAGCTCTTGTCTGTCTTCAAAACGAAATGCGGATATCTGCCTGAAATCTCAACCACGTCTGCCTCTTTGAACTCGGCACCTGCAGCACGCGCTACTCCCTGCAGCTGACGAAGCAGACTTCTTCCCTCATGGTAGAGCTCGCCCGATGCGAAGTTCATAATCGTGTTTGTGTGAAAATGCATGGGGCTTGTTCCGCGATCGAGTACGAGCACAGAGCGCTTGTGGTACGCCAGATGGAGTGCGGCGGCACATCCCGCAGGGCCTCCGCCTACGATCACGGTGTCATAGAGATCTTCTTGCATCTCGTTTTCCTCCCATAGTCACAGGAGTAACTATAGTTAAGTGTTTTGGATAGCTCAAAGTTGGCGCCTGAGGGATTGTCATTCCCGACAGGGGGCAATCACTGGCTCAATACCTAGCTGACGATTTGCTTTTAACCGAATTCCTCGAGAGGGTGATGGAGATTAATATTCTAAAGGAGAGTAGCGAATGAAACGCGCTTCCAAGCTAGTTGTGGGTCTGCTTCTGGCAGCCTTGACGTGCTCCCTACCAGTTGCTGCTCAAACGAATCAAGGATTCGAATGGGGGTTCGAGTGGACTGACGAATTCCACTTCGACATGTATCTGGAAGGGGACGGAATGCTGATTGATGAAGAGATCTACTTTCAGCTGAATGAAACACTCCCTACCATACCAGATTCTATGGACAACTGGACAGATATTCCTTGGGTGACGGTGAATGCCTACTATGCCAACGGTACGAAGATGGGTATTGAGGTCATCTTGTTCTTGGCAACGCACAACATGCACGTGCCTATCGGGAATTGGCCGGTTCTTACCTCGTTGTATCAAAGCACACTCAGTGTTGAGAACCTGACTATGGATCCCGAGAACTCGAATTTCTGGGGTTACAGTTGGGAGGACGATGATTGGTCTTATGGATGGATTCATGCCTCTGAGGGCCTTACCCTAGAAGTACATGTCGATTATCTCAAGGCTGATGGATTCCTCGCACACTATTCTGTTGAAAGCTACAATACGTCGACAAGAGAGAAGACTGGTGAGCTTACCGCCTACAGACTGGGACTGGAACCATACACTGATACTACCGCGCCCACTCTGGGCCACCCAGCTGACATCAATTACTTCGTGGGACAAACTGGGAACAGCATTACATGGAGCCCATCTGACGACCATCCATCTAGCTATCAGGTCTTGCTGGACAATACAGTTCTTACATCTGGAGATTGGAACTCTACAACGGAGGACATTATAGTCAGTGTCGATGGCCATGAAGTCGGTGAGTACAATTACACTATAGTGGTTGCCGACGTAGCTGGAAACATGGCCTCGGATGAAGTGATTGTCACGGTAGAAGCACCGGACCTGTTTGGCAACTTGCCGTTGATTGCTGTCTTTGTGTTTGCGGGAGTAGTTGTGTTAGTAGTGGCCATGGTTGTCAGGAGACGATGACATCAGCCAAGGGACGAGATTCACGAGCACATGCCGGAGTCTAGGGGACTCCTAGACAGTCTGTACTTGCTTCCATCCCGAGGTCAAAGGCCTTTGAATTAGCCTCGACTGTCATTCTCGGTACAAGAGCTAATACTGCTTTTCTTACATCTTCGGCCGGGATGGGGAAGTCCTGGCATGCTACGGTGGCACCTATCAGTACTGAGTTCTCAGTTCTGGGATTGCCCGCCTTGATTGCAAGCTCAAGCGAATCCAATGTCACGATTCTGTCAGTTACTTCTCTTATCCTTTCAACAATCTGTTCAATCGTGATGTATCTGGTCTTCTTCTCCTTGTCGAGTGCGACTTGCTCTGTTTCGGTGACAGGAGGCATTATTCGATTGCTCATGATGACCACACCACCTTCTTTCAGGTACTCCACGTATCGCAGAACCTCACTAGCCTCCATGGCAATGACCATGTCAGCTCTCCCGTACGGTATCAGCGGTGAGAGCGGCTTCCCAATCCTGAAGTGAACGTAGATTGAGCCGTGTCTCTGTGAGAGACCGTGCTGTTCTCCAGTCCTCACATCAAGTCCGGCGTCCACTGCAGCCCTTCCGAGTATGGCGGACAACAACATGAGACCCTGGCCGCCAACTCCACAGAACATGATATTGTATGTTTCATTGTCTTTCATCTCTCCACCTCCACGGACCTTGGCGCATCTACCGGACATACTTGTCTGCATTCTAGACATCCGTCGCAGAGATCTTGCTGTATCATCATTTTGTGGTCATTCTCATCCACAATTATTGCAGGGCAGTAGAACTCTCTAACACAGGCGAATATCTCTCTGCATGCTTCCTTGTCATTCTCACTTGGGACTATTCTCTCACCACGCCTCTTCTTCTCCCTGTCTCCGTGCAGAGCACAGTCTCGCCGGGAGATTATCACTGAGAATCCTTCTGATTGAATCGCCTCTTTGATAGGTTCGATGCAATCACGAGTTTCATAGGGATCGATTACAGCAACCTTGTCTGCCCCCATTGCTTGAAACATCTTCTCCATGTTGATTTTCCGTGCTGGCTGACCTCCTGCGTTGAATGGAGAATTCGGGTTGAATTGCTGTCCGGTCATAGCGGTGACTGAGTTATCCATCACAAAGAGGGTCACGTTTGAGTTGTGATGAATCAGGTTGACAATTCCAGGAAGCGCAGCGTGATAAAGAGTGGAATCACCAACCATCGCGATGATCTTGTCTTCCAGTGCCATCTCCATTCCAGCAGAGACCCCCACAGACGCACCCATCGCAAGCATCGAGTCAGAGAACTCGTTTGGCGGCAGGAAGGCCATAGAATAGCAGCCTATGTCGTTGTTGAATACAATCCTGTCTCGGATTCTCAGCTGCTGTAGTGCCTGTCTAAATGCCCAAAGTGTGCCCCTGTGTGGACAACCAGGACAGAAGATTGGAGGTCTTTCAGGGAGGATTTCCTTCAATTTGGCGGCTCTCTTTAGCACAGCATCGTAGTCCATGCTCGGCGCTGAGGAAAGCACATCGCCGATGACTGTTTCCACGATGGGAACGTTGTATTCCAACATTTCAGGGAAGTGTCCACTCTTCTTACCGATGATCCTTAAAGAAGAGTTGACCTCTTTTGCTATTGACGCGATTCTGGTTTCAAGGTAGGGCGTCAGTTCCTCGACTACGATGAGCGTCTTCAATGACTTGAGAAACCCAGCAATCTTCTCCTCTGGAAGAGGGTAGATTGTACCGAGCTTGAATACCGGAAGACTGACACCAAGATTCTTCATTGCCTCTTTTGTGTGTAGATAGCATACGCCTCCTGTTAGAACGCCTACATCACCATCACCCTGGTCAATGAGATTGAAACCCGACTCTTCGAAGTCTTTGCGTATGGCACGAGTTTTCTCAAGTAACTCTGCTTTGAGCCTCCGTGCTGTTGCTCCCACCGTGAAATACTGCCCCTTGACGTCGGCCCATTTGTTCTTCCTGAAGGGTGTTCGATCAAGTTTCCCAAGTGATACCATACCTCTCTGATGATTCACTCGAGTGGTAGTTCTCATTATGACCAGCGTCCTGTGCCGCTCAGAAATCTCGAATGCCCACTTGACCATGTCTAAGGCCTCTTGAGCTGTTGAAGGTTCAACCATGGGCACGTAAGCGGCTTCGCCAAAGTAGCGGCCATCTTGCTCGGATTGTGAGGAGTGGGCAAACGGGTCATCAGCAATGAGACATACACAACCAGCATTGAGTCCGACATATCCGATGCTGAACATCGAGTCACTGGCGACGTTCATTCCAACACTCTTCATCGATGTGAACGACCTGAGGCCGGCCATCGATGCTCCAGCCACAGTTTCGAGGGCGACTTTCTCGTTGGCCGCTATCTGCATCCTGTAGTCACCGAAGTGTTCCAGAACCTCGCCGAACGTGTCCAAGATCTCAGAAGTCGGAGACCCAGGGTAAAACGCCACGACCTTGACATCGGCCTCAAGTGCTCCTCGAACAACTGCCTCGTTCGCAAGCATCAGGGCAGGGCCTTTGTCCTTTCGCTTGACATCCTCAACCGTCATCTGTTTCCATTCCCCATTTGGTCTCAGAATCCGTGCATCTTCGTTTGAATTCACTACGAACATAAGCATTGGTATATGTTCGAGAACTCCCGGGAGAATCCTTGGCGCCTTTTGCCTAGAACTAGGTAACAGCTAATATGCACAGTCGAGGATTTCCTGATATGTCCCGACGTCTGTCTGTCAAGATTCCTAAAGACTACAAGGTCAAGTTCGAACGGAAGAATAGAGAGTACAACCTCGGATACTCTAGCTTCCCTGAGTTCATAAAAGATTGCATGAGACGACGATTCGAAGAAGTCGAGGTTGAGCACGAGAAGCCTCAGTAGACGTACCTCTCAATCTATGTCCAGGAGCTTAGGCGGCTTCCAATTATCTGGCGGATATTCTACCCACCAGGACTACCATGCCACGGAGTGTCCTTCCAAAGGACATCCCAAATGTCATCCTCCGTCAGGGTTTCAGGTTCTACAACAGCCTTGTGTAGCTCCTTTAGTAAGGCATGATGGCGTAGCTCGTCCTCTCTGATCATCATGGCAATTGTCTTCACTTGCTCATTGTCACTTTTGTCGGCAAGTTCTTGGTAGGTCCTGACAGCATTCTCTTCCATCTTTATGTGCTTTTCAATGCCCCTCGCAATCTTGTCGCGTTCAGCCTCACTGATGAATGGGGTCGGCCCCTCTACGGCCTTCTTAAGTGACTTCAGAAGAGCAGCATGCTTCTGAGAGTCTTGTGAGACCCCAAGCAGAAGGTCCTTGATGAATGCGTTACCAAGCTTTGACACATTCTCCTTCACAATCTCAATGATGCTAAGCTCCATCTCGATTTGCCTGTCAATGAACTCCAGTGTGTCTTCTCGGTTCATAGTCCCTCGTCACCTTCTAGATTATGCTTTGTAGGCTTCTCTTCTCACTTAAGACATTTCGGCAATGGTCATTCGTCAGCGAACTCTTCATAAATTATATCTGATAAGCTACGCTTTACAGAGAGCACCCAACTGGAAGAAGCCAAACGTCTGGAGGTTCTTGTTCAGAATGACCAAAGTCGTAGTGTTCACGGCACCAGAATGTCCACACTCAAAGAAACTCAAAGAATTCCTCTCAGAGATTGACATTGAATTCGAAGAGAAATGCATCTTGACAAGTCCAGACACACTGGAAGAGTTGGTGAAGGTGAGCGGTCAGAGAGCGATTCCGGTTACTGCCGTGGAAGATGAGATCTTCATTGGATTCGACAGAAGGACCGAGAGGCGCATGAAACGAACGCTGGGAGTGTGATGTAATGTACGATTTGGTCGTAATAGGTTCAGGTGTCACTGGCTACTCTGCCGCCATGTATGCTGCTAGACTAGACTTGTCTGTAGCAGTAATCGGTGATGTAGATGGAGGGACAATCACCCTTACTGATGATGTGGCCAACTATCCGGGCTTCATCCAGCTTACCGGGAAGGAGCTTGCGGACAAACTCAAGGAACACGCACTTGACTATCCTGTGACCATCGAAACGGGGACGGTTGCTGATGTCTTTCGTGACAGTCAGGACTTCTTCTATGTAGTAACGAACAACAAGACCTTCCTAGCCAAGACTGTTCTGTTCGCGACCGGTATGAAGGAACGTGAGCTAGAGGTACCAGGTCATGATGAGCTTCGTAACAAGGGCGTGTCATATTGCGCCCTTTGCGACGCGCCTCTATTCAAGGACAAGATCGTGGCAGTCATTGGAGGCAGCGACAGTGCCGCTAAAGAGGCCCTACTACTGGCAAAGTACTGTCCGAAGGTCTACGTGATATACCGAAGGGCGAAGATTCGTCCTGAGCCGATTAATGCCCGTCGAATCGAGGCTGACTCAGGAATCGAGGTCATAACTGAAACCAATGTGACCGAGGTCTTGGGTGATAGTAGAGTAACTGGTGTTAGGCTGGACAAGCCACACAACGGTTCTGACGTCTTGGAACTGGATGGCATCTTCGTGGCTATTGGTGGAATACCCTACTCCGAGCTTGCCAGAAAGCTAGGTGTCGAAACGAACGAGAAGGGTGAGATTACCATTGATCGTTCGAGTCGCACCAATATTGAAGG